>CAJANQ010000160.1 GCA_903941145.1 uncultured Actinomycetes bacterium | reverse complement strand
CTAGGCGCCCTGGACCAGCGCCGGGCGGCCGAAGAGCCAGCCCTCGATCAGCGCGAGCGAGAAGCTCTCCATGTAGGACGGCTGGACCAGCACGGCAGCACCGGCCACCACGGCGTCACGCTCGTCGTCCGGCAGGAACCCGGAGAACACGGCGCCACCGCCGCCGCCGGTGGGCCCGCCCGGGCCGACCACGACCAGGTCGAACTCGGGGTCCACGTACTGCCGGTACCGCTCGGTGAACCGCACGGCGTCGTCGCTGCCCTTGGCCGGGTCGACGCGACCCACCACCACGGCGTACCTGCCCGGGGTGACCCCGAGCGACCGGGCCGTGCGGTCGATCTGGGCCGGGCCCGGCTGCACGCGCGGCTCGACCGGGCACGGAGCCACGCGCACCTTGTGGCCGACCCCGTGCACCTGGGCCACCAGGTCGCCCTCCTCGGGCGCCAGGCAGACCACCCGGTCGGCGTGCTCGAACATCTGCCGGACGTACCCGACGTGGAAGGCACCCTCGGGATGGGCGGTCGGGATGACGGCCACCGGGCCCAGTGCTGCGGCGCGGCGCGTCAGCCGGAGCGTGTGGGCGTAGTGGTAGCCCACGACGACCGTCACGTCGACGGTCGGGACGAGTTCGTCGAGCAGCGCCTCGGCGCCGTCCAGGTCGGGACCCATCATCTGGCTCCAGCGGTCCTGCGCCCACGGCCAGAGCGGCACGTCGGCCACGTCGACCGCCCGCAGGTGCAGCGGGATGAACCGGGAGTTGTCACGTGCGGCGCGTACCGGCAGACGGTGCACGGTCACGCCGCGCTCGTCGGAACGCCCGGGCGGGTAGACGTCGGCCCAGTCCTCGTAGCTCGTCGCACAGCTGGTCAGCACCGAGACCTCGTGGCCCTCGGCGGCGAGGCCCGAGGCAAGGTCGCTGACGTACTTCTCGGCGCCGCCCACCACGGCGTCGCCGTAGCGTTGGACCACGAAGAGCAGCTTCATGGCGCCGGCACCCGCTCGGTCGACCGGTCGCCCACCTGCAGCGGCGCCAGGAGGGCGTCCACCAGCTGCGGCAGTGACACCGGCGCGGCCATCGACCGCGCCCGCTGCGCACCGCGCCCCATCAGGACGTGCCGGAGGTGCAGGTCGGTGAGCACGCGGTGCAGCAGCCCGGCGACCAGCACGGGGTCGTCAGGGTCGTCGACCAGGATGCCGGCGTCGCCGACCGTCCCGGGGAGCGCGGCACGCGCCGCGGCCACCACGGGGACGCCCGCCGCCATCGCCTCGACGACCGGCACGCAGAAGCCCTCGTGCTCGGTCAGCGTCAGGAAGGCGCTGGCCCGCAGGTAGAGCGCCGCCAGCTCGGCGTCGGTCATGCGCCCCATGAAGTGGGGCTCGCGCAGGCCTACCGTGCGCGACATCACCTGGACGGCACGGCTGTACTGGTCGAACCGGCCGACGCCGACGACCGCCAGACAGGCGTCCGGGAGGAACTCCTGCTGGAGCACCGCCATGGCGGCGAGCACCCGCTCGATCCGCTTGTGCGGCAGCTGCTGCGCGACGCACAGGACCATCGGCCCGGGGCCCCAGGTGCTGATCCGGGCCAGCATCGCCGGGTCGGGGACCGCGCCGGTGAGGCGGCCGAGGTCGGGCGTGGGCGGCACCACCGTCACGTCCGAGTACCCCAGCTCGTAGAGCTCCTGCGCGTTGTAGTCGGAGTCGGCCACCGAGGCGACGACCCGCGGGCGCAGCTGGGCCAGTTCCCACCGGCCGCGGATCAGGTCGCCGGCCACCTCGGGGGCGAACTCTGCGAAGAACTCGGGCGGCGAGAAGTTGTGGTAAACGAGCACGATCTCCTGCTCGTTCTCGACCAGCGCGCGGTACACGGGCCACGACCCGATGCTGGCGTGGAAGACCAGCGGGCGGTCCTTGTTCGGGCGCCGGGCGAGGTCAGAGATCGACCGCACGCTGTCCAGCAGGTGCTCCTCGCGGTGCTCCGCGTACAGCTCGGACGGTCCCAGCGCCCGGAGCGCGCCCTGGACCAGCAGGGCCGACCTGGTGATGGCGTCGCCCGGTGCAGCGCCGACGACGACCTG
The DNA here is from genome assembly GCA_903941145.1 of uncultured Actinomycetes bacterium. Lineage (GTDB taxonomy): Bacteria > Actinomycetota > Acidimicrobiia > Acidimicrobiales > Microtrichaceae > CAJANQ01. The sequence continues at coordinate 3,248 of CAJANQ010000160.1, read as the reverse complement.
GTCCAGCATCAGGGGCGGCCGGACCGCATCTGGTCGAGCTGCTGCTCGAGCTCGGCGACGCGGTACTCGAGCGTGCGGATCCGGTCGAGGTGGGCGCCGGCCAGGAACTTGGACATGGCCTCCTGCCGCTCGACGAGCTGGCGGACGGCGACCGCGGTCCGCTGCGAGAACCGGGCCACCTGCAGTCGCACGAACGTCCCGGTCACGTACATCAGCGGCCGCAGCAGGATCCCGACCACCTTGGCGACCGGGTCGGTCCGCGACGGCGTCCAGACGGGCAGCGTGGCGGCGTGCCCCAGGCCCCCCACGTCGACGGGATGCTCCTCGACGAGGCGGGCGTCGACCGACTCGACCACCCCGGCGAACTGCGACCTGAACTCGTCGTCGGGCAGGCGGGGCAGCTCGCCCCGCGCCCGGCGGTCCTGCAGGTCGCGGCGTACCTCGGCGACGGCGCGGTCGACCACGTCGTCGTGGTACTCGGCGGTCGGGGTCGTCGGCTCCATGGGTGCTCCTTCGCGGGCGGCGTCAGCGGCCCGGACTCGTGCGACTAGTCGGACTGGTGGTTCGTCCACGCGCCCAGCAGGTCGGTGAGACCTTCTGGGGCCTGGTGGGTCCCCTCACGGACCGAGAGGCGGAACTCCCGGTCGCGGCGGTCGTAGTTGTGCTGGACGAACTCGTCGGAGATGGCAACCGTGACCTCGTACTCACCCGGCGTCAGGTGGAGCTGGTCCATGTAGAAGTCGACGTAGCCCGCGCCCTGGACCCGGTCGATCTGGTACCCGTCGATCTTGGTGTTGGTGCCCGTCAGGTGGACGTCGCTCGCGGAGTGGATGGCGAGACCGACCACCGGGCGGTCCACCGGGCGGACCGCGTCGTAGCGGACGCGGATCGTGAGTGGCTCGCGGTGGATGGCGAAGTTGGACGGGACACCGTCCGCCCCCACGAACTCGACCCGGTCGATCCGCACGTCCTCGGCCCGGCGGGGGGCGGGCGCGCCCGACGGCGCCGTGGGCTCCTCCTCGACGGCAGCTTCGGCCAGGTCGCGCTCGCGGCGCTCTGCCTCGTTGACCTGCTGCAGGTAGGCGGCCGCCACCTCGGAGCCGGTGCCGGTCATCTGGAGCACGCCGTGGTCCAGCCACGCCGCGCCGTCGCACATGCTCTGCACGGTCCCGAGACCGTGCGTCACGACGACGATGGTCGTGCCCTTGCGGCGGAGCTCGAACAGGTGGTCGAAGCACTTCCGCTGGAACTCGGCGTCGCCCACGGCGATGACCTCGTCCACGATGAGGATCTCCGGGTCCACGTGCACCGCGACCGAGAACCCCAGCCGGACGTACATGCCGCTCGAGTAGATCTTGACCGGGGAGTCGATGAAGTCCTCGACGCCGGCGAACTCGACGATCTTGTCGAAGGACGCGTCGATCTGCTTCTTGCCCATCCCCAGGATGGTGGCGTTCATGTAGACGTTCTCGCGGCCGGTCAGGTCCGGGTGGAACCCGGCACCCAGTTCGAGGAGGGTCGACATGCGGCCGGTGGCCGAGACGCTCCCCTCGGTCGGCTGGTAGATCCCGGCGATGCAGCGGAGCAGGGTCGACTTCCCTGAGCCGTTGTGCCCGACCAGGGCGTACATCGACCCCTCAGGGATCTCCAGCGAGACGTCCTTGAGCGCCCAGAAGTGCTGCTCGTCGGCGCTGCGGTCGCGACGGGTGATGAGCTCCTTGACCGAGTGGGCCTTGTCGGTCTGCAGCCGGAACCGTTTGGAGACGCCCTCGACGACGATCGCGCTCATGTCACAGCTCCTCGATGACGCGCGGGGCGAAGCGGGAGAAGATCATCCATCCGCCGACCAGGCTCACGGTGGCCCAGGCCGACATGACGGCCCACTCGACGGCCGTCGGGGGCACGAGCTCCCACAGCGACCGGCGCATGGCGTTGACGAACGTCGTCATCGGGTTGAGCTTCAGGAACTTCACGACCGCGGTGTGCTCGGCGACCGACGGGTTGTCGAGCGAGTACACGATCGGGGTCAGGTAGAAGACCACCTGCATGCCGATCCCGACCAAGTAGTTGACGTCCCGGTAGCGGATGTTGCCCAGCCCAAGCACCAGGCCGATGCCGAAGGCGAAGCAGGCCAGCAGCAGGAACACCGGGAGGACGAACACCACGGTCCACGAGATGTTGGCCACCGCGACGAGGAACCCGATCAGGATGAGCAGCTCGAGGCAGGCCTGGATGGCGACGGTGGCCATCCCGGCGACGACCGGGCACTCGGGCGGGAAGTAGGTCCGGGTGAGCAGCGGCCCCGAGGTCGTGAACGAGGAGATCGACGTGTTGACCGTCCCGGAGAAGAAGTTCCAGGTCACCAGGCCGCAGAAGAGGTAGAGCGCAAAGGCGGTGGTGCGGCCGTTGCCGGCGACCGGCGCCTCGGACCCGAAGAACACGCCGAAGACGACCGAGTAGATCGCCAGCGTGGTGGCCGGGTTGATCAGCGACCACGCCCAGCCCAGGAAGCTCTTCTTGTACCTGGACTTCAGCTCGCGCTGCGCCAGGTTGACGATGAGCGTCCGGTAGGACCAGACGGTTGCGGGACTTGACACGAACTACCTTCCGGAGGGCCGAAACCCTCAAACTATCAGCGCGCAGTAGGCCGACCGGGGGCACTCCGGACCGCCGGAGCCGCAGGCTGGAGCGGGCTGGAGCGGGCTCAGGGCGCCTGGAAGCAGAACAGGTTGTTCAGCCCCAGCTGGAACTTCTTGTGGACGAGCGTGGTGAACCCCGCACGCTCGAACAGCGGCGACGTGAGTCGTTTGGCGTCGAAGCCCCAGTGCTGGTCGACGGAGTCGTCCGTCACCAGCCGCAGCGCCATGAGCGCAGCCAGGATCTTGTCGACCTCCTTGGAGGGAACGGTCAGCACGACCCGGCCGCCCGGCCTGAGGAGCCGACGGCAGTCGGCGACGAGCTGCGCCTGCGCGTCGGGCTGCAGGTGCTCGAGCACTGCGACCAGGGTGATCACGTCGAACGTGCCGATGTCGTCCGGAAGGTCCTGCGGGAACCAGCCCGTGAGCAGGCGGTAGCGGTCGCCGTCACGCCCGGCGAGCGGCTCGGGGTCGATGCCGACACCCTCCCCCAGCCCGTCGCCCAGGTACTCGAACAGGTGGCCGTCGCGGCAGCCGACGTCAAGCACGCGTGATCCGGCAGGGATCAGGCCACCCACCCGGGCCATGCGGCGGTTGCGGAGGAAGTTGTCG
>CAJANQ010000159.1 GCA_903941145.1 uncultured Actinomycetes bacterium | reverse complement strand
CTCTACTGGCAGACGCACACGGGCAATGCAACGGCCCGGCGTCTGTACGACCACGTGGCCGAGCACGCCGGATTCATCGTCTACGAGATCGAACTCGACGCCTGAGCTGACGCGGTCGGGCGGCAGCGCACCGGATCGTCCCTGCGGCGGCGTGCGAATCGATGAGCGCGCGTCCGGCCGCTGTTGGCGTGCGACCTGAAGTCGGGTGGCGAGGCCACGTGTGCATCGGGAGTGGAGACCATGCGATCGAGCCGGATGATCCGTGTCGGAGTTGCGGCTGCGGTGGCCGTCATGCTGGTGTCCTCGTGCGCCGGGCCGATCGGTCCGACCACCACGACGTCGACGTCGACCTCGAGCACCACGTCGACGGTTCCGGCGACCACATCCACGACGAGTACGACGTCGACGACTACGACGTCGACGACCACGACCACGTCGACGACGACATCATCCACGACGAGTACGACCACCACGACGATCCCGGTGACGACGACGACACTCGGGCCGCCGTCCTCGGACGTGGCGCAGGTGGCAGCCGGCGGGTTCCACACCTGCGTCCGGACGCTCGGCGGAGCGGTTCGTTGCTGGGGGCTCAACGTCGCAGGTCAACTGGGTGACGGCACGACGACCATGCGGACGACGCCGGTCCCGGTCAGCGGACTCGATGCAGGAGTTGCGCAACTCGCCGCCACGTGGGAGCGGACGTGCGCGCTGATGTCGACGGGTGGGGTGAGGTGCTGGGGGCAGAACGCCCACGGGGGCCTCGGTGACGGCACCACGATCGACCGGTCGACGCCGACCAACGTGTTCGGCCTGGCGTCGGGGGTCTCGCAGCTCGCACTCGGCTATCAGCACACGTGTGCGCTCCGGGTCACTGGCACGGTGAGGTGTTGGGGGCTCAACCTCGACGGTCAGGTGGGCGACGGCACGGCCACGGACCGGGTGAAGCCGGTGAACGTCGTCGGGCTTCCGGCCGGCATTCGGAAGGTCGCCGCTGGAGGCGCGCACACGTGTGCGATCACCAGCGGTTACGGAGTGAAGTGCTGGGGCTTCAACGACTCCGGGCAACTCGGGGACGGCACGACCTTCTCGAGTTCGACGCCGGTCGATGTCACCGGACTGGGGGCCGGTGTCGTCGACCTGGTCGCTGGCTACGGGCACACGTGCGCGCTCATGTGGGACGGGGCGGTCCGCTGCTGGGGCGGGAACTGGTTGGGCCAGCCCGGCGATGGCGGGACGACCGAGCAGTTGACCTCGGTGGTTGTCTCCGGTCCACTGTCGGAACAGACACAACTGGCGTCCGGTGGGTACCACAACTGCGCGGTCGACACGTCCGGAATCACCCGCTGCTGGGGCCGCAACCGGCGTGGTCAGCTCGGCACTGGATCGGTCACCACGGCTGCGCCCTTTGGGAGTTCGGTACCCGTGGAGGTGCTGAGGCTGTCGTTCAACCCGCTCGGGATCACGGCGGGAATCGATCACACGTGCGCCTTGTCGCCCACCCGAGCGGTGTACTGCTGGGGGGCGAACAACGACGGAGAGCTCGGCGATGGGACGCAGGACGACCGGACGTCACCGGTTGCGGTGCTGCTCGGTTGATCTGATTCGGTTCAGCGTCACCGTGGCTGCATCGTCGAACACCACGGCGGTGGCGGCGGCTCGTGGCGCGGCTGGGCAGGAGGGCCGATCGGGCCAGGGGGGCCGGGCGGGTCGGTGTGCTCGGGCTGGTTCGGTTGGATCCATCGGATCGGATCGGACTGGCCGAGGTCCACTGTCTCTCGCGGATGGCCGAACTCGTCCACGCGCGTCCACTCGTCCTCCTCGTTCCGCTGGAGCGTCGCCTTGGTGAGGAGGGCCGCGAATTCGTCCTCGAGCACCTCCAGGAACTGCATCCAGGTGGCGAGCGCGTCACCGGTCAGGTTCGGCCCGGCATTGCGCAACTGGTCTCGCAGCGCCCGGCTCGGGGTCCCGACGACGGAACCGTGTCGACTGGGGAGCAGGAACGCGTTGCGCAACTCGGCGAAAGCGAGCGTGGTGGCCCGATCG
>CAJANQ010000158.1 GCA_903941145.1 uncultured Actinomycetes bacterium | reverse complement strand
GGTTCGAAGGGTGGTAGCGGGGGCGCCGGACGCAGCTCGGGTCCCCCGAAGTCGGGGCGTCCCGCCGGTTCTCGTCCCGGTGGCAGCAGCTCGAAGCCAGGCGGCAGCCGTGGCGGCAGCGCTGGTGGCGGTTCCGGCGGGGCCGGCGCACGCAGCAGCCGCCCCTCAGGACCGGGACGTCCCGGTGGGAGCGGTCCGTCCCGTGGCGGGTCGTCCTCTGGCGGTCCCTCGCGGAGCGGGGCCGGGGGCGGTAGTCGGGCCGGCAGCTCTGGTGGCCCGCGTCGTCGCGACGACGAGCCGAGCCGCGGTCGCAGCAGCGCCGGGTCGTCCCGAGGGGGAGCGCCGTCGCGAAGCGGCGGACCCCGGCGACGTGACGACGACGAGCCGCGCGGCCGGCGCTCTGACGGACCGTCCCGTGGTGGCCCTGGCGGTCGTAGCGGGGGAGGGGCTGGTCGTTCCGGCCCGCCCCGGCGGACCAGCGTCCCCAAGGACACCCGTCCCGTGCCGGCGCCCCCGCCCCGGCGTGACCGTCCCAGCAAGCCGGCCGAGGAGTCGGCCGCCAAGGGCGACGAGCGTTGGATCGACGAAGGTCCCTCCGACGGCAAGAAGAAGGGGACGACCGGCGGGACGAAGAAGCGTCGCACCCGCAACGTCGACGTCACTGTGCCCGAGCTCACCACGCTGGTCGGTCCGCGGCGCGCTGCGACCCTCGAGAAGCGGATGTCTGAAGCCGCAACTGCCTTCTCCGCGGAACGCTATCCCGAAGCGCGCTCGATCTTGGGCCCGGTCGTCGCAGAGGTGCCCGACCTGCCCGAGGCCCGAGAGCTCTATGGGCTGACCCTCTATCGACTGGGTCGGTGGCGCGACGCCGTGAAGGAACTCAATGCGTTTGTCGAGCTGAGTGGCGGCAGCACGGAGCAGCATCCGGTGCTGGCCGACTGCTACCGGGCGCTGGGCCGCCATAAGGAGGTGAGCCGGCTCTGGCTCGAACTGAAGGACGCGTCGCCCACTGGCGAGCTGGTGACCGAGGGGCGCATCGTCGCCGCCGGTTCGCTGGCCGACCAAGGTGAGCTGGCTGAGGCGATCCTGCTGCTGGGCAAGGGTTTTTCCCTCCCGAAGCACGCCAAGGAGCACCAGCTCCGGCGGGCCTACGCCCTCGCCGACCTGTATGAGCGGGCCGGTGACCTCCCCCAGGCGCGGGAGCTGTTCTCCCGGATCGTCAAGATCGAGGCGGACTATCTCGACGCCGCCGAGCGCGCCGCCGGTCTGGCCTAGGCCCGGACGCGGCGGAGGGGCGCCGTAGCGCCCCCCCGTTCCGGTTCGTGCCAGGTGCCGAGGCTCAGGTGCGGGAGGCCTCGAAGATCGAGCCGACCGAGCCGTCGAGCGCAGCGTCGAACTCGTCGTCGCTCTGCTGGGCAGAGAGTCCCTCGGTGAGCGCACGGGAGAAGCTGGCGATCATGCCCTCGTTGCGGGCGAGGCGGGCGTTGGCCTCTTCGCGGCTGTAGCCGCCGGAGAGCGCCACGACACGCAGCACCTTCGGGTGCGCGACCAGCTCGGAGTAGAAACCGTCGGTCTCGGGCAGCGTCAGCTTCAGCATGATCTGCTGGCCGTCGGGGATGCCGTCGAGCTCGTCGAGGATGGCGGCCTTGAGCAGGGCCTCGGCCTCGACCTTCGACGGGCTGTTGATGTCGACCTCGGGCTCGATGATCGGGACCAGGCCGTTGCCCAGGATCTGACGGCCGAACTCGAACTGCTGGGCCACGTTGGCGGCGACGCCGGCGGGGTTGGCCACCTTGATGACGGACCGCATCTTGGTGCCGAACACGCCCTTGGCCACGGCCCGCTGGCAGAGGGCGTCGAGCTCGGGCATCGGCTTCATGAGCTGGGTGCCGTCGACCTCGTCCTCGAGGCCCTTGTCGACCTTCAGGAACGGGACGACCTGCTTCTCGGTCCAGAGGTACTCGGCGGTGCCCTTGCCCTCGACCTCGCGGTCCATGGTCATCTCGAAGAGGATGGCGCCCAGAACACGGTCGCCGCTGAACGAGGCGCTGGTGATGATCCGGCTCCGCATCTCGTGGATGAGGTCGTACATCGCCTCGTCGCCCGAGTAGGCGTCCTCCTCGATGCCGTACAGCTTCAGTGCTTTGGGGGTGCTGCCGCCGCTCTGGTCCAGCGCGGCGATGAACCCCTCGTCGTTCGCGACCTTGTTCAGCATCTGCTCGTCCACCGTTGCTCCTTGCGACGTCGTTGGCGCGGCGGCGTTCCGCCGGGCTCGGATAGCGGCGCTCAGGGTAGCCGTGCGGGGCCGGGAAACCACTCAATCGGTCACGTTCCGGTGTGCAAGGGTGGCCGCATGGGAACGTGGGTCCTGGACCTGGACGGAGTGGTCTGGCGCGGCGACCAGCTGGTGCCGGGAGCGGCACAGGCCGTTGACGCACTGCTTCACGCCGGGCAACGGGTCGTGGCCTGCACCAACTGGGCCCAGTCGCCGGCGCACAAGCGGGCCGCCCTCGACCGCCTTGGAGTGACCGACTTTCCGGTGCTGACGTCGGCCGAGGCCGCAGCGTCGTGCTGCCGGCCCGGTGAGCGCGTGCTGGTGCTCGGCGACCCGACGCTCGGCGACGTGCTCCGTGGAACCGGTCTCGAGGTGGTCGACGTGTTCGGCCTTCCCGACGGCGCCCGAATCGCCGACGTCGACGCAGTCGTGGTCGGTGCCTGCAGCGAGTGGGACCGGTCACGGGTCGGTATGGCGGCAGACGCCATCAGGTCCGGTGCTCGGTTCGTGGCGACGAACGACGACGCAACCTTTCCCACCAGTGGCCCGTTCGGTGCACGCCTGCTCCCGGGCAACGGTGCGCTCGTCGCCGCGTTGTCCGTCGCGTCCGGCGTCGCTCCTGAGGTGGCGGGCAAGCCGCACGGCGCAATGGCGCGACTCATCGAGTCCCGCTTCGGAACGGTCGACGTGGTGGTGGGCGACCGCCCTGACACCGACGGAGGACTGTCGGTCGAGCTCGGTGCCAAGTTCGGGCTCGTGCTCAGCGGCATCACGACGGCCGCCGACCTGCCGGTCGAGCCGTCGCCGGACTGGGTGGCCGACGACCTGGCGTCCTTGGTGGCGACGGTCCTGTCGGTAGCCTGAGCGCGTGCGCCGACGTCTTGACGCAGAGATGGTCCGTCGGGGCCTGGTCGAGAGCCGCACCCTCGCGCGCCGGCTGGTCGAGGACGGCAAGGTGCTCGTCGGCGGGTCGGTGGCGCTCAAGCCCGCCCGGATGGTCGACGCCGGTGAGCCCGTGGTGCTGGCGGGGGAGAAGCCGCGCTTCGTGAGCCGCGGTGGCGACAAGCTCTTGGGTGCTCTCGAGGCGTTCGACCTGGACCCGGCCGGCCTGGTGGTCCTTGACGCCGGCGCATCCACCGGCGGGTTCACGGACTGCCTCCTCCAGAACGGGGCGAGGGCCGTGACAGCGCTCGACGTCGGCCACGGCCAGCTCCACGAGGTGGTGCGGGGCGACGCCCGGGTGAGGGTCGTGGAGCGGACCAATCTGCGCCACGTGACACCCGAGGACTTTGGGCTGTTCGACGCGGTGGTGGCCGACCTGTCGTTCATCTCGTTGCGCACCGTGATGCCCAACCTGGTCGGCTGCTGCCGCGACGGCGGGTTCCTGGTCCTGCTGGTCAAGCCGCAGTTCGAGGTCGGCCGAGAGGACGCATCGAAGGGACGTGGCGTGGTGACCGACCCGGTGCTCTGGAGGACCGTGCTGGACCAGGTCGCCGAGTCCGCCGTGGCGGCGGGCGCCGGTGTCCAGGGCTGCGTGCCGTCACCCATCACCGGGGGCGACGGGAACGTCGAGTTCCTCCTCCACCTGGTCAGGGGCGCCCACTCCACCGGTGGGTCCGTGCTCCTCGACGCCGCCGTGGCCGCTGCGACCGCAGCGCACCAGCCCGAGAATGCTGCCCGTCCTGCAGAGGTAGAGCTGTGAGCTGTTTCGTGTTCGTCCTGCACCAGGAGCGCGGCGCCGCCATTGCCGACGACGTCCTCGACTGGCTGGCCGACCGTGGCCACGAGACCCGCCTGCTGCCTGAGGACGCGGCGCTGGTTGGCCGGCCCGACCTGGCGGTGCATGCCGAGGAGCTCGCAGTGGGCGCCGACGTGGTCATGAGCCTGGGCGGCGACGGCACGATGCTCCGAGCGGTGGAGCTCGCGGCCGACGAGGACGTACCGGTGCTCGGCGTCAACCTGGGCCAGCTGGGCTACCTGACCGAGGTCGAACCCGGCGGGATGCGGATGGCGGTCAAGCGGTTCCTCTCTGGCTCGTACTCGATCCAGGAGCGGATGCGGCTCGACGTCGAGGTCCGCCGCGCCGGGTCCGACCCAGTGCGCCTGCGGGCGCTCAACGAGGCGGTGGTCGAGAAGTCGGAGCCCGGGCACACCGTTCGCCTCGAGGTCGAGCTCGACGGCCGGCCCTTCACGTCGTACGTCGCCGACGGGCTGGTCCTGGCCACGCCGACCGGGTCGACCGCCTACTCGTTCTCCGTCCGAGGGCCCATCGTCGACCCGGAGCACCGTGCGGTGCTGCTGGCGCCGGTGGCGCCCCACATGCTGTTCGACCGCACGATGGTGCTCCGCCCCGACTGCGAGGTGCGGGTCACCGTGGCCGGGGGTCGGACCGCCGGCCTCTCCGTCGACGGTCGGGGAACTGCCCCGCTGCAGCCTGGGGACCAGGTCGTCTGCTCCGGGGGCCAGCGTCCGGCACGGCTTGTGACGTTCGGGACGAGCGACTTCCACTCGGTGCTGCGCCAGAAGTTCGGCCTGTCCGAGCGCTGACCTGCCCCGTCGGGTGTGGGTGCCGTCCTCTACGCTCGACGCAGATGTTGGTGGAACTTGCCGTCCGGAACCTGGGGGTGATCCCCGAGGCCCGTATCCCGCTCGCCGAGGGGCTGGTCGCCCTGACGGGTGAGACTGGCGCCGGCAAGACGATGATCGTCGAGGCCCTGGACCTTCTCGCTGGTGGGCGGACCGACCCCGGCCGGGTCCGGCCCGGCACCGACGAGGCTGTCGTCGAGGCGCTCCTCGAGCTTGACGGCGAGGAGTTCGTCGTTCGTCGGGTCGTCCCGTCGTCGGGCCGGTCACGGGCCTACGTGAACGGGGAGCTCAGCACCGCTGCCGCGCTGGGCGAGCTGATGGGACGGGCCGTGGAGGTGCACGGGCAGCACGGTCAGCAGGCCCTCTTGTCCTCCCGCCACCAACGCGCTGCGCTCGACCGGTTCGCCGGCATCGACACCGCACCCCTCAAAGCAGCCCGCGACCGTGTGGCCGAGCTGTCGGACAGGCTGGAGCACCTGACCGGCGACGGTCCGTCGCTCGCCCGGGAGGCGGACTACCTGCGGTACCAGGTCGAGGAGATCGAACAGCTGGCGCCTGAGGCCGACGAGGAGGAGCGGCTCGAGGCCGAGGAGGACCTGCTCGCCGGAGCGGTCGGCCACCGAGACGCCGGAGCGACGGCGCTTGCGTACCTGGCCGACGACGGTGCTGCCCTTGAGCAGCTGGCCCGGGCGGTCGGTGCGCTCCGGGACCGTGAGCCGTTCCGGGAGGTGGCCGACCGGCTGCAGGCGGTCGACGTCGAGCTGTCCGACGCGGTGGCCGAGCTCCGGTCGTTGTCCGACTCGATCGAGCCCGACGACGAGCGGCTCGCCGCGGTGCGGGCCCGGCGCCAGGCGCTCGTCCAGCTGCGGCGCAAGTACGGCGAGCACCTCTCCGAGGTCCTGGCGTTCTTGGACACGGCACGGATCCGTCTCGAGGAGCTGTCGTCGGTCGACGCCTCGGCCGACGCGGTGCGCACCCAGCTGGCAGCGGCGCGGTCCGACCTTGAACGGGTCGCAGCGGAGGTGGGGGCCGCTCGTCGTGCTGCCGCCCCACAGCTGGGCGCCGCAGTGGGGGAGCACCTTGCGTCCCTGGCGCTGCCCGACGCGCGGGTCGAGGTGACGGTCGTCGACGGCGAACTTGCCGGCGCCGGCGACCACGTCGAGTTCCTCCTCGCCGCCAACCCGGGGGCCCCGCTCGCCGGTCTGGCCAAGGTCGCGTCGGGGGGCGAGCTGAGCCGCGTGATGCTGGCGCTCCGCCTGGTCCTGTCTGGCGGGCCCGGCACCATGGTCTTCGACGAGGTCGACGCGGGGATCGGCGGTGCCACGGCGAACGCCGTCGGTGCCGCGCTCGCCGGTCTTGCGACCGACCGCCAGGTGGTGGTGGTGACCCACCTGGCGCAGGTCGCGGCGTTCGCCGACCAGCAGGTGCAGGTCGCCAAGCACACGGACGGCGCCACCACGGCGACCACCGTGACCGCACTCGACGAGGACGCACGTGTGGTCGAGCTCTCGCGCATGCTCTCCGGTTCGCCCGACAGCACCGCGGCCCGCGAGCATGCACTCGAGCTGCTCGCCGGGTCCCGAGGCCCGGCACGCCGGACCAAGGTGCGCTGACATGGCGGGACGTACATGACTGGGATCTTCCGCCGGCGCGGCGACGCCCCGGGCGAAGCCGACCTGTTCGTCACCGGTCCGGCCAGGATCGACCACCGCACCAAGCGGCTCGTCACCCGGCTCCAGCCTGGCGACGTGGCCGTGATCGACCACGAGGACCTGGACCGGATCGCCGCCGAGGGGCTCGTCGCTGCACGGCCGGCGGTCGTGCTCAACGCGGCGGTCTCCACGACGGGCCGCTACCCGAACGAGGGCCCCCTGCTCCTGCTGCGCGCCGGAATCCCGCTGGTCGACGGGCTCGGCCCCGAGGTCATCTCGGCCCTCGCCGAGGGCGAGAACGTCGAGGTGAACGGCGCCGTCGTGCGGCACCACGGCGAGGACATGGCGACCGGGACGGTGCAGACCGAGGCGATGGTGCTCGAGGTCCACGCCGAGAGCCGCGCCCGCATGGGTGAGGAGCTCGACCGGTTCGTCGACAACACCGTCGAGTACGTCGAGCACAACCGTGACCTGCTCGACGACGACCTGGAGATCCCCGACCTGGGGCTCGACTGGCGGGGCCGCCACGTCCTGATCGTGGTCCGCGGCAGCGACTACAAGGAGGACCTGGCCCACCTGCGGCAGTCGGGCTACCTCCGGGAGATGAAGCCGGTGATGGTCGGGGTCGACGGCGGGGCCGACGCTCTCGTCGAGGTCGGCGTGACACCGGACGTCATCATCGGTGACATGGACTCCGTGTCGCCGGAGGCGCTCCGCTGCGGGGCCCAGCTGGTGGTGCACGCCTACCGGGACGGCCGCGCCCCGGGCGCGCAGCGGCTCGAGGACGAGGGTCTGGAGCACCACCTGTTCAAGGCGTCCGGCACGTCCGAGGACATCGCCATGCTGATGGCCTACGAGATGGGCGCCGAGCTGATCGTCGCGGTGGGGACCCACTCGTCGATGGTGGACTTCCTCGACAAAGGCCGTGCCGGGATGGCGTCGACGGTCCTCGTGCGGATGAAGGTCGGCCCGATCCTGGTGGATGCCAAGGGCGTGAGCCGGCTGTACCAGGGGCGGGTCCGGAAGCGGGACCTGCTCATGCTGGTGGCAGCGGCCCTGTTCGCCATGTTCGTCGTCGTCGTGGTCAGCGAGCCGATCCGGCTGCTGATCCGCGCCAACTGGGTCCTTCTCACCGGAACCGTGCTGCCGCTCGTTCCGGGGCCCGACCTGTTCGGAGGCTTTGTCCCATGATCAACCTGAGGTTCCACCTCGTGAGCCTGGTGGCGGTGTTCCTGGCGCTCGGCCTGGGCGTCACGATGGGCGCGTCGTTCGTCAACCGCGCAACCGTCGACACGCTCAGGGACCGGGTCGACGCAGTGGAGAACAGCTACAAGGACCGTGGTGCACTGCTGGACACGCTGAGCAAGCAGCTCCAGCAGGTCGACGGCTCGGCCGAGACGCTGGTCGGCACCCAGAGCCCGGTGCTTCCCGGCCGGCTCAGCGGCCGACCGGTCGTGCTCGTCGTCCCTGACGGGGTTCCTGGCGGCTCGCTGGCCGCGGCCGAGCAGGCGCTCGCGACGGCGAACGCCGTGCGTCCCGGCACGATCCGGCTGACGACCGCTCTCGCGATGAAGGACGAGGCGCTCGTCGCCAAGGTGAAGTCCAAGTTCGGACTCAAGGGTGGTTCGGCGGCCGAGCTGCAGGACGCGGTGCTGGCCGAGCTCGGTGATGCCCTCGCCACGCTCAGCGCGCCGGTGGCCGGCTCGACCGGCGGAGTGACCCGGCCGGGTGGGCCCTCGCCCGACCTCACCCAGGTGGCCGCTGCCCGCCAGCAGCTCAGGGACCTTGCCGATCTAGGGCTGGTGAAGCTCGACACGTCGGGTGCAACGGCGGGAGCTGCGTTGCCCGACGTGGTCGGCGCGACCTACTTGATGGTGGTGTCGACCGAGGTCGATGCTGCTGCCGACGAGGCCGTCGTGACCCTTGCGGAGGACGTGGCGCAGGCTGCGCCGTCCACCGTCACGGTCGGGGAGCTCGCGCCGGTCCGCGACAAGGGCGGGGTGCCGTCCTCGACGACCGTGCCCGACGCCTCGCTGCTCGGCACTCTCAGGTCCGACGACGAGCTCGCGTCCCGCCTCAGCACGGTCGACGACCTTGAAGAGGCCTTCGGCCGGCTCGCGATGGTGCTCGCCCTCCAGCAGGAGGGCACGGGCACGGTCGGCCACTACGGGAACGGACCGGGGGCGACGGCGCCCTTCCCGCTGACCGGTCGCTGATGGCCGACGCGGCAGCCGTACCGGGCGCCGTCGCGGCCCGCAACCGCGCTGCGGCGCGGATGTCGGTCCTGACGGTCGTGAGCCGACTCACGGGGTTCGCCCGAGTGGTCGTGGTCGCCGCGGTGCTGGGCACGTCGTACCTGGGCAACGTCTACCAGTCGGCCAACTCGGTCCCGAACATCCTGTTCGAGCTGTTTGCCGCAGGTGTGCTGCAGTCGGTGCTGGTGCCGGTGATGGTCGAGGCGGTGGACCACCGCGGCCCTGACGGGACTGAACGCACCGCCGGCATCGTGCTCGGAGCGGTCGGCGCGGTGCTGGCGGCCGTCGTGGCGGCGGGGATGGTGGCCGCGCCGCTCATCATGCGGCTGCTGGTCGCCGGCGTGGACGACCCGTCCGTGCGGGCCGCGCAGGTCGAGCTGGGCACGTTCCTCCTCTGGTTCTTCCTCCCGCAGATCGTCTTCTACGCGGCGAACCTCGTGGCCACGGCCACGCTGAACGCCAAGGGCATCTTTGGGATCCCGGTGTTCGCCCCGACGGTCAACAACGTCGTCGTGATCGCCAGCTACCTGCTGTTCGGCTGGATGCGTCGTGGGGCCGAGCCGTCGCTGGTGCTGACGACGCCAGAGAAGCTGGTCCTCGCACTGGGCACGACGCTCGGCGTGGTCGCGTTCTGCGCCGTGCCGGTGATCGGGCTGGCCCGGACCGGGACGCGACTTCGACCTCACTGGGCGCCCCGCGACCCGGTACTCCGACGGCTGGCTCGACAGGGGCTCTGGGCCGCGGGGTTCCTGGCGGCCACACAGGTCCTGCTCGTGGTGGTGCTCTACCTCTCGAACGCCGTCGAGGGTGGCGTCGTGATCTACCAGCTGGCGTTCGTGCTCTTCATGCTCCCGAACTCGATCTTCGCCGTCCCGGTCCTGACGACGGCGTTCCCGGCGTTGACCCGACACTCCAGGGCGGGCGACTGGTCGGCGTTCGCCGACGAGGTCGGTCGGGCCACCCGGGCCATCGTGTGGTTCACCTCGGTCTCGGCGGGAGCACTCGTTGCGCTCGCCGGCCCACTGGCGCACCTG
>CAJANQ010000157.1 GCA_903941145.1 uncultured Actinomycetes bacterium | reverse complement strand
GGGCGATGTTCGACGAGCGCTGCGCGCTGCAGGCCGCACACCTGCCGTTCTAGGACCGCCCCTCGGCACCACGGACGTCCGACGGGAGCCCGGCGCGCTGCGCCGGGCTCCTGCGCGTCGCCGACGTCTACATGTCGGGGAAGCAGCGCCCCCGGCCAAGGCGGGCAAGGCCCACCCGGTCGCCACTCCCCCAGTCGTCGGTCTGCAGCGGTGACTCCTCTGTGAACATCAGCTCGCGAGGGTCGCCGACGTGGCCCAGCCCCACCAGGTGCCCGAGCTCGTGCTGCACGATGGCCCGGGCCCGGGCAGTACCGTCCGCCTGCGCCTGGGTGGCGGCGACGTCGGCCGCGTCGAGGGCCAACACCCCGCTCACGAAGACCAGCTGGCCGTCCGGGGCCGACGCCGAGGTGGCGCCGCCGACGCCCAGCACGTTGCCGGCCAGCTCTGGCACGGTCGACCCGTCGGCCCAGGTGATCAGGACAGGGGCCCACCGGTTCCCGTAGCGGCCCGGCTGGTAGGCGCGACGGTCAGGGCTGAACCGCTCGTCGGTCGGCCCGGCGTCCACGAACTGCAGACCGGTCGCCGCAGAGGTCCGGGCTACGGCCTCGGACACCAGCTGCGCGCCTCCGGGCGGCGACCCCGTCGGGTTCACGACGTACCCGACCGTGCGGCACGGGTCCCAGGCCACGGGGGCGCCCGTTCCCGGCTGGACCTGACTGAACACGTGCGGCCCGGTGGTCCCGGCCGGCAGCGTCGGCGGCCTGCCGAGCGGCACTTTCGACGCCGACCGGTCGGGCGGCGGGTAGGCGACCTGGACCGGACCGGTAGGGCCGGACGCGCCACGCACGGCGCTCACGGTGAACCAGATGCTCCCGCCCACCACTGCGGCGACGAGCACCACCGCGACCACCTGCACCCACCGGGCCGGACGGCGGACCGGCTCGTCGTCGGGCCAGTCGTCGGGTCCTGGCTCCATATCGACGCCGTCGGGGAACAAGCCCCGAGCGTACCGAAGCCCCGGTCACTGCGCCCCGGGGAACGGGGTCAGCCGGGGCAGCGCGTCGTGCGGTTGATCGTGGCGTCGTGCATCAGGACCGGGACGCCGTTGGGATCCTGGGCGGTGGGCTTCGTCCACTGCACGTCGGTCTCCAGGATCCCGGCGTCGTCCTTGACGGCCTGGGCGAACGCCTCGAGCGAGTTCTCGCTCACGCCGTCCTCGCCGCCGCCGCGGTGGGCGATCATCGTCGGGGCCGGCTCACCGACGGCCTCCTTGCCCTTCGCCCACGTCGTGTAGTCGGCGACGCGGTCGGTGGAGATCCACTTCACGTTGGGTGGCGTGATCTCCGCGACGCCGGTCCACCCGGGCGACGGCACGCCGGCGAACGGCTCGGCCCCCTCGGGCGAGTCGCCCTTGGTCGTCACGTTGAACCACACGTCCACGGGGATGCCGGCGTCGGCGAACTCCTGCGGGACGTCGTACTCCTTGCCGTCCGGGGCGAAGGTCCCCTTGAAGTAGAGGACGTTGATGACGCCGAGTGCGTTCGCCGACGGCGCGCGCTCCTTCATCTCGGCCACGGTCGGCGGGGCGAACGGGTCCTTGCCGCCGATGCCCCGGAACCAGACGCGGGTCCACTCCGGCTTGTTGGTCTTGAAGTAGGCGAGGGCCGAGTCCTGGAAGGAGCCCATCAGGACCTCCTTCAGGTTCTTCCGCTGCTCGATCATCTTCTGGTACTCGGCCAGCTGCGCGTCGGTCCACGGCACCGGGTCACCGCCGTCGACCTTCGGGAAGTACTTGATCTCGGGCAGGACGCCGACCTTGGCCCTGTCGGCCAGGTCGAGGAAGGCGGCAAACGTCGGGACCGGCTCGCCGTTCATCAGCTCGTAGCGGGAGAGCTCCGCAAGCGTGAGCTCCTCGACCCGGGTGTCGGCCTCCAGCTCGCACGGGCCGAGCGGCGCCGTGGTCGTCGACGCCGTCGTGGTCGCCGCCTTGGCCGTCGTGGCCGTGGCCTTCTCGGCCGCGTCGTCACCCGTCGAGCACGCCGTTCCCAGCACGCCGAGCGCCCCGATCACTGCCACCGCCGCACACAGCTGTCGCCGCATGGTTCCCTCCTGGTCGTGCCGTCGCGTGCCGCCCCCGGCATCTGTCGACGGGCCCTGTTGTCGGACGGACAGACGGTATCCGGCGAGGCGACGCTGGCATATGGCCGCCCGGTCAATTCGGCCAGGCGGCCCGGAACGATGGGGCGCCCCCGGCAGGAGTCGAACCTGCGACCGGCGGATTAGAAGTCCGCTGCTCTATCCAGCTGAGCTACGAGGGCCTTGGCGCACCGTAGAGGATGCCCGCCCCGAGTTACCGGCTCGGGAGTTGTGGCCGCCGCTTGCTAGAGTCCCCGCTCGTCATGGTGGCCGTAGCTCAGCTCGGTTAGAGCGCCAGGTTGTGGCCCTGGAGGTCGGGGGTTCAAATCCCCTCGGTCACCCCACATGTCCGGCGCACGGGGGCCATTCGGCCCTCGTGCGCGGGACCGCTATGCTCACAAATCGTCCCGGGTCCGCCCGGGCGCATGCGCCTCTAGCTCAATTGGCAGAGCATCGGACTCTTAATCCGCAGGTTCTGGGTTCAAGTCCCAGGGGGCGTACCAAAAGTTGTCGCAGTTAAATGTCGCAGTTAAATGAAGCGCAACTTGCCGGAAAACGAACAAAGGCCCGGGC
>CAJANQ010000156.1 GCA_903941145.1 uncultured Actinomycetes bacterium | reverse complement strand
CGTCGGTGTGGACCCGCCATCCTTTCTCGACCTGCGCCGCGGTCGGCGCGGCCCACCCGGCGGTCGGTCCGGCCTCGCGCGTGGCCTGCGGCGACACCGGGAGCAGCACGCGGACCACCGACGTGTGCGGGAGCGGCACGACCGACACGGCACCGGCTCGCATCCCCAGGAACTGGGCCTCCGGCGGGTCGTCGTCGCCATGGGCGAGCCGTTCGGCGAGGACCTCGTCGGCCCCCACGACGGCGCGGGCCGCGGCGCGTGACACCAAGGCGACCGGGGCGCCGTCGACGCTCAGTACCGGTCCGTCCACGGCGGCCTCACCGGCGCGGCCGGGACCGTCGAGCACGACCGGCCGCACCGCAAGACCGAGCGCGACCGGCACCGACGAGAGGTTCTCGACCTCCACCACGACCGCTGCGCCCGACCAGCCGCTGTCGTCCGCCCGCACGCCGAGCACACGGTGGACCACGTCGCCGCCGGGGACGCGCATGGCGGTCTCGACCACCGGGGCGTCGCCGAGCAGCTGCTGGCGGACAGGGACCTCGCGCGACGGGTGGTGCCAGCGGTCCTCGGCGCCCACCCACCAGTCGAGCGACCACGTGCGGCCCACGAGCTGGACCATGCCGGCCGGGTCGACGTGGGCGACGACGCCGTCGTCGACCGTTCCGAGCGGCAGCCAGGCCCGGTCGGGCGTGCCGTCGGCCGCAGGACGCTCCAACGCCCGGGGGGACGGAGTGGTGACTGCGTCGGGGACGGTGCTCGCGTCAGGGGTCGGGAGGTCGTCGTTCACGGGCGGCAGGCTACGTGGTCGGCCGCGGCCGCCCCGTACCCGGACCGGTCAGTAGCCCGAGCGCTCGGGGCCCGTCGGGTAGCGCAACAGCCCCCGGTAGGCGTCGGCCGCAGTGGCGCCCTCGTGGCACACGCTGAAGACCTCTTCGGCGATCGGCATCTCGAGGCCGTACTCCTCGCCGAGCTCCTTGACGACCCGTGACGTCTTGACGCCCTCGGCCACCATGTTCATGGACTCGATGACCTCGTCGATCGTCTTGCCCTGGCCGAGCTGCTCGCCGACGTGACGGTTCCGGCTCTGCGGCGAGATGCAGGTGGCGATGAGGTCGCCCATGCCGGCCAGGCCGGAGAACGTCTCGAACTCGCCGCCCATGGCCACGCCGAGGCGGCTGAGCTCGGCGAGTCCGCGGGTGATGACCGTGGCCTTGGTGTTGTCGCCGGCGCCCAGCCCGTCGGCCATGCCCGCGGCGATCGCCACGACGTTCTTGAGGGCGCCCGCCACCTCGCAGCCGACGACGTCGGGGTTCGTGTACACCCGGAACAGGTTCATGTTGAACAGCAGCCGCAGCTTGTCGGCCACCACCGGGTCGGGCGTGGCGACGACTGCTGCGGCGGCGTCGCCGGTCAGGATCTCCTTGGCCAGGTTGGGTCCGGTCAGCACCGCGGCAGGGTGACCGGGCAGCACCTGGCCGATGATCTCGGTCATCCGACTCTTGGTGCCCTGCTCGATCCCTTTGGTGAGCGACATGACCGGCACCCACGGACGGACGAACGGGGCAGCCTCCTCGAGCACCGAGCGGAACGAGTGCGACGGGACGCCCATCACCACCACGTCGGCACGGGACACGGCCTCCTCGAGGTCGGCCGTCGCCCGCAGGTCCTCGTGGAGCCGGTACCCCGACAAGTAGGTCGAGTTGGTCCGCTCGGCGTTGACCTCGTCAGCCTGCTCAGGCCGGCGGGCCCACAGCACGGTGGGTGTCTGGTGCGCAGCGAGGTGGGCGACGGTGGTCCCCCACGACCCGCAGCCGAGTACCGCAACACGGATCTGCATGGGGCTGACCGTACACTCCGGCCGTGCCGTCCTCTCCCCCATCGCCGACCGCCGGTCCGCACGTGCGGGTCGTCGTGCCGGTGAAGGCGTTCGACCGGTCTAAGGCGCGGCTGTCTGGAGCGCTCAGCGACGCAGAGCGTGCCGCGCTCGCCGAGTCCCTGGCCACGCAGGTCGTGCGGTCCGCCGCCCCCTTCCTGGTGCTGGTGGCGTGCGACGACGGCGGCGTCGCCGCGTGGGCCGCCGAGCTCGGGGCCGAGGTCGCCAGGACCGACGGG
>CAJANQ010000155.1 GCA_903941145.1 uncultured Actinomycetes bacterium | reverse complement strand
GGCTACGTGAAGGACGTCGTCCCCCGCTACCAGACCATGAAGGGGTACCGGGTCGACCGGCGCTTCGGCTGGGACTGCCACGGTCTGCCGGCGGAGATGGAGACCGAGAAGGAGCTCGGCGTCTCGGGCCGGGTCGCCATCACCGACTACGGCATCGACAAGTTCAACGAGCAGTGCCGCACGTCGGTGCTCCGGTACACGGGCGAGTGGGAGCGGTACGTCACCCGCCAGGCCCGCTGGGTCGACTTCGAGAACGACTACAAGACCATGGACCCCGGCTACATGGAGTCGGTCATCTGGGCCTTCTCGCAGCTGTGGGAGCAGGGGCTGGTCTACGAGGCGTACCGGGTCATGCCCTACTCCTGGGGCGCCGAGACCCCACTGTCGAACTTCGAGATCCGCCTCGACGACGCCACCCGGCCCCGCCAGGACCCGGCCCTCACCGTGGCGTTCGAGCTGGACCCGGCCCGCGCCGGCGCTGCTGGCGCTGCGCTCGGCGACAGCCCCGCCCAGCTGTGGGCCTGGACCACCACACCGTGGACGCTGCCGTCCAACCTGGCGCTCGCGGTCGGCGGCAACATCGACTACGCGGTCGTCGACGTGCGCTCGGGGCCCCGGGCTGGCACCAAGGTCGTGCTCGGCGCCAGCGCCGTGGCCCGCTACGAGCGCGAGCTCGGCGAGGACCACGAGGTGGTCGCCACGCTGCCCGGCTCGACGCTGAAGGGGCTGGCGTACAAGCCGCTCCTGCCGTACTTCATCGGCCACCACAACGCCTTCGTGGTGCTCAACGACGACTACGTGACCGACGACGACGGCACCGGCGTGGTCCACATCGCCCCCGGGTTCGGCGAGGACGACCAGCGGGTCGGCGAGGCCGCCGGCATCGTGCTCGTGTGCCCCGTCGACGACCAGGGCCGGTTCACCAACGAGGTCGCCGACTGGGCCGGCGAGAACGTGTTCGACGCCAACCCCAAGGTCGCCGCACACCTGAAGGACAAGGGCGCCGTGGTCCGCCACGACACCTACGACCACAACTACCCGCACTGCTGGCGGACCGACACGCCCATCATCTACAAGGCCGTGTCGTCCTGGTACGTCGAGGTCACCAAGATCCGCGACCGGCTCGTCGAGCTCAACCAGGAGATCAACTGGATCCCCTCACACGTGCGCGACGGACAGTTCGGCAAGTGGCTCGAGGGCGCCCGCGACTGGTCGATCTCCCGCAACCGGTTCTGGGGCGCCCCCATCCCGGTGTGGCGCAGCGACGACCCGACCTACCCGCGCACCGACGTGTACGGCTCGCTCGACGACATCGAGCGCGACTTCGGCGTCCGGCCCGAGAACCTGCACCGCCCCCACGTCGACGACCTGGTCCGCCCCAACCCGGACGACCCGACCGGCACGTCCATGATGCGGCGGGTGCCCGAGGTCTTCGACTGCTGGTTCGAGTCGGGCTCCATGCCGTTCGCCCAGGTGCACTACCCGTTCGAGAACAAGGAGTGGTTCGACACCCACTCCCCCGCCGACTTCATCGTCGAGTACATCGCCCAGACGCGGGGCTGGTTCTACACGATGCACGTCCTGTCGGGCGCGCTGTTCGACCGGCCCGCGTTCCGAAGTGTGATCTGCCACGGCGTCGTGCTCGACGCCGAGGGCCGCAAGCTCTCCAAGAAGCTGCGGAACTACCCGGACCCCGAGGAGGTGTTCGAGTCGCACGGCTCCGACGCCCTCCGCTGGTACCTGATGGCGTCGCCCATCCTGCGCGGCGGCGACCTGCGGGTGGCGGCCGACGCCTCCGACGTCACCGACGTGGTGCGGCTCGTCATCAACCCGATCTGGAACGCCTACGCGTTCTTCACGATGTACGCGAACGCCGACGGGGTGACGGCCGAGTACCGCACCGACGCCAGCGGGCTGCTCGACCGCTACATCCTGGCCACCACCCATGAGCTGGTCGCCAACGTCACCCGACGCATGGACACCTACGACATCGCCGGGTCCTGCGCCGAGGTCCAGTCGTTCCTCGACGCCCTCAACAACTGGTACATCCGCCGGTCCCGTGAGCGCTTCTGGGGCACCGGCGCCGACGGCTCGGCCCAGGACCGCAAGGACGCGTTCGACACGCTCTTCACGGTGCTCACGGTGCTGACAAAGGTCGTCGCCCCGCTCCTGCCGTTCGTCGCCGAGGAGATCTACCTCGGGCTGCACGGCGGCACCGCCGGCGACGCTTCGGTCCACCTGACCGACTGGCCCGACGCCGACGAGCTCCCGTCCGACCCGGCGCTCGTCGAGCAGATGGACCTGGTCCGTGAGGTCTGCTCGGTGGCGCTCGGCCTGCGCGAGGACCACCGCCTGCGGGCCCGCCTCCCGCTCGCCCGCCTGACCGTGGCCGGCAACGACCTGGACGGTCTCGAGGCGCTCCTCCACCTGGTGACCGACGAGGTCAACGTGAAGGACGTGACCCTCACCGACGACGTGGCCTCGGTCGGCGAGCTGGTGCTCCGGCCCGACCCCAAGGTCCTCGGCCCCCGGCTGGGCAAGGACGTGCAGGCAGTGCTCGGCGCGGCCCGCTCCGGGGAGTGGACCAAGGCCGACGACGGCACCGTCGCTCTGGCCGGCACCGAGATCCACCCCGGCGAGTACGAGCTGGCCCTCCAGCCCCGAGAAGGCGCTGCCGCCGCGCCGCTGCGCCAGCACGACGGCGTCGTCGAGCTCGACGTCGAGGTCACGCCAGAGCTGGCCGCCGAGGGAATGGCCCGCGACGTCGTGCGACTGCTCCAGCAGGCGCGCAAGGACGCCGAACTGGTCGTCACCGACCGGATCACTGCGACGGTCGACGCCGATACAGAAGTACTCGACGCGGTCCGCGCCCACGAGGCGTGGGTGGCGGAGCAGGTACTGGCGACCGACCTGACGCTGGGCGACGGAACTAGCGGCGAGCCGCAGGGCACGGTCGAGGGTCACCCCGTCCGGGTCACGGTCAACCGGGCCGGCTAGGCCAGATCCCGACGCTGCCCGCTCAGAAGTAGCTGGGGCGGCCGCCGGCGTCACCGGCGACGAGCGAGTCGGCCACCGCAGCGTCACGCACCTCGGCGACGACCATCCGGCGACGACCGTCGAGCACCGTCAGGTCGACTGCGCCGGCCACCGCCGACGGCGCCGTGCGGAGCTCGACCTTCGACGGGTCGAGCGACTCGACGAGCGGCTTGCCCGGACGGTCGGCGACGACCAGCAGCCGACGGTCGGTGCGGGCCACGAGGCACACCAGGTTGCGCACCCGGCCCTGGACCAGCTGACGCACTTCTTCGCCCTCGCCGAGGAAGCCGGACATGACCGACAGCACCGGTGCGGCGTCGGCCCGGGAGTCGGCACCAAGCCGGCGCACCGCCTCGGCGAGCGTCGCTGGCATCGTCGATCCAGACGGGGCGGCCGAGCCGCCCTGCGCCGCACCGACGGC
>CAJANQ010000154.1 GCA_903941145.1 uncultured Actinomycetes bacterium | reverse complement strand
CGCCGAGCTGGTCGCGGAACGGCTGAAGCAGGCATTCCAGATGCCGCTCGAGGTCGCTGGCCGGATCGTGTCGCTCGTGGTGGCCCAGAGCGCGGTGCTGGTACGGCCAGAGGAGGTCCTCCCGGGGGCGCCGTCCGCGCTGGGTGAGCGTCGGGGACAGCCGGTCGAGGGCGCGCCGCTCGGCGGTGCTGAGGCGGTCGCCGAGCTGCTGGCCCGGCTCGACGCACTGGGCGAGCAGGGATAGCCGGTCCTCCCGTGCTGTTCGGGCTCCTGCCACCGTACCGATCGGGTGTCACTGCCGACCCCGAGTGGGTCGTGCCGTTCGTGACCCAGGCCGAGGCGCTCGGGTTCGAGTCGTTCTACGCGGTCGAGCACGTCGTGGTCCCCGTCGGGCACGCGGCGGCCTACCCCTACAGCGAGACGGGTCGCATGCCGCTCGCCGACGACTGTCCGATCCCGGACCCGCTCGACCTGCTGGCGTTCGTGGCCGGGCACACGACCTCGCTGCGACTCGGCACCGGCGTGGTGGTCGGCCCGCACCACCACCCGCTCGTGCTGGCCAAGCGGCTCGCCACCATCGACCGGCTCTCGGGCGGCCGCATGACCGTGGGCCTGGGTGTCGGCTGGATGCGGGAGGAGCTCGAGGCCACCGGCATCGAGTTCTCGACCCGCGGCCGTCGCCTGGACGAGCTGGTCGTGGCGATGCAGGCGGTGTGGGCCGGCGGCCCGGCCAGCTTCCATGGAGAGTTCTTCGACTTCACCGACGTGCGCAGCGAGCCGCAGCCGGTGCATCCGGGCGGGGTACCGGTGCACTTCGGCGGCCACAGTGACGCGGCGGCGCGCCGGGCCGGGCGTCGAGGTGCGGGGTTCCACCCGCTCGGCCTGGACGACGCGACGCTCGCTGCCAAGTGGGCGCTCGTGCGCGAGTCCGCCGATGCGGCGGGCAGGGACCCCGACACGCTCGAGCTCAGCGTGACCATGGCGGTGTCCGCGGTGGACGCCGCCGCCGTCGAGCGTGCCGCGGCGATCGGTGTGCACCGGATCGTCTGCTCCACGGCAGCGGTCGCCCCGCAGCAGGTCAGCGACGACCTGGCTGCGCTCGCCGACCGGCTGGGGCTGGCGCCCCGCACCGCCGGCTGAGCACCTCCGGACGGGCAGCCGTCTGCCCCGAGGACTAGAACGACTGCAACGAGCACGCAGCAGAGAAGGACCGACATGGCAGCGATCATCGGCACGGGAAGTGTGGCCTGGGGCTTCCAGCTCCCCATCCAGTCGCAGAGCACCATCTACGCCCAGCCGTGGGAGGCCGGTTCAGGTCCGGCCGAGCTGCTCGAGATCACTCAGGCCGCCGACCGCGCCGGCGCCCTCTACGTGGCCGTGTGCGACCACGTGGCCATCCCCCGGCCGTCCGACGACGCCATGTCGGCGGTCTGGTACGACACGGTCGCCACCCTCTCCTGGCTGGGCGCGCAGACCGAGCGTGTCGGGCTGCTGAGCCACGTGTACGTGCTCGGCTACCGCCACCCGCTCATCACGGCCAAGGCGTTCAACACGCTCGACCACCTGACCGGCGGCCGGGCCATCCTGGGCGTCGGTGCCGGCCACCTGCAGTCGGAGTTCGAGCTGCTCGGGGCCGACTTCGACGGTCGCGGCCCGGCGCTCAACGAGGCGATCGAGGTCGTGCGCGCCGCGTTCACCGAGGACTACCCGACGGTGGGCGGACCGGGAGCCCAGGTGGGCGTCGGCATGCTGCCGCGGCCGGCCCGCGCCGGTGGTCCGCCGATCTGGGTCGGCGGGTCGTCGAAGGCTGCCATCGTGCGCGCCGCGCGGCTGTCCGACGGCTGGCTCCCGCAGGGTCCGCCCAAGATGGGCGTCAAGGCGGCGATCGAGCTGATCCACGCCACCCGCGCCGAGGCCGGGCTGCCACCCGAGTTCGACCTGGGCGTCAACTGCGAGCCCGTGTACCTGGGCACCCCGTCGCACGAGGTGTCGGAGTGGACCGTCGTCGGCGGGGCCGACGAGGTCGCCGCCCGTCTACGTCGCTACGTCGACCGGGGTATGAACCAGCTGCAGGTCCGGTTCACGGCGACGTCGTCGGCCGAGTACGCCGAGCAGGTGGAGCGGTTCGGCACCGAGGTCGCTCCGCTCCTCTCCGTCTGAGACGCCCGAGTCACCGCGGAGCAGGCCGAATAGGGCAGGCTGAACCTGATGCACTCCTTGCTACTGGCTGCCGCGGCCTCCGAGACCACGTTGCGCACGGCGCGCATGCTCATGGCGTTCTCGCTCGGCAGCCACATCGTGCTGTCCTGCCTGGGTATTGGGCTGCCCGTCGTGATCTTCCTGCTCCACCGACGCGGCCTGGGGCTGCGGGGACTGCGCGGCAGGCAGGGCGACCCCGACCTTGACTCCCTCGAGCTGGCGCACCGGCTCGCCAAGTGTGCGGCCGTGCTGTTCGCCGTCGGAGCGGTGTCGGGCACGATGCTCAGCTTTGAGATGGGCATCCTCTGGCCCGGGCTCATGGGCACGTTCGGCGACGTGATCGGCATGCCGTTCGCCCTCGAGGGAGTGTTCTTCTTCCTCGAGGCCGTGTTCCTCGGGATCTACCTCTACGGGTGGCGCGGCCTCCCGGCGAGGCTCCACCTCATGACGCTGGTGCCAGTGGCACTGTCCGGCGTGTTCGGCACGCTCTGCATCGTCAGCGTCAACGCGTGGATGAACAACCCGTCGGGCTTCGACATGAAGGAGTACCTGGCGACGGGCAAGGTCACCGACGTGAACCCGTGGGCCGCGATGTTCGGACCCAACACCGCCGTGCAGTTCTTCCACCTGCTGCCAGCCACCTACCTGGTCACCGGCTGCCTGGTCGCGTCGGTGTACGCGTCGGGGATGCTCAAGGGCCGCCGTGACCGGCTGCACCGGCTCGGTCTGGTGGTCGGCCTGGGCGTGGCGTTCGCCGCGCTGCCGGTCCAGCTGATCTCTGGCGACACCATCGCCCGGAGCTCCGCGAAGTCCCAGCCGGCAAAGTTCGCGGCGTCGGAGCTGGTGCCCGAGACCGGGACCAACGTGCCCATGGTGATCGGCGGCGTCCTGGTCGACGGCAAGATCGTGGGCGCCGTGCAGGTCCCCGACATGCTGTCGCTCATCCTGGGCTTCTCGCCGAGCACCGAGGTGACCGGGCTGGACGCCTTTCCCCCCGAGGACCTCCCCCCGGTCAACGTGGTCCACCTGTCGTTCGACCTGATGGTCGGCTCGGCCACCGCCCTGGTGGGCCTGGCGCTGTGGACAGGTCTTTGCCAGTGGCGCAAGAAGCGGCTCCCCGAGACGAAGTGGTGGTTCCGGGCCGTCGTCCTGGCCGGCCCGCTGGCGGTGCTGGCGCTCGAGGCCGGGTGGACGACCACCGAGGTGGGGCGCCAGCCGTGGATCGTGCAGGGTCTGATGCGGACCGAGGACGCGGTCACCACCCAGCCCGGCATCCCGCTCGCGCTCATGGCCGTCATCGTCGTGTACCTCGGGATGGCCGTGAGCCTGTTCGTGGTGCTGCGCCGCATGAGTGCCCGCTGGCGGGCCGGGCTCGAGGTCTCGGCGCCCTACGGGCCGGGCGAGGCCGAGGAGCTCGAGCTGGCCCACATCGGTCCGGAGTCCGCGTCCGGTCCGGTCACTGACGCACCGGGGAGCGCCGACTGATGCCACAGGCCGTCGCCGTCATCATCTGGGTCGGGGTCGTGGCCTACTCCGTGCTGGCCGGGGCCGACTTCGGCTCGGGCACCTGGGACCTGCTCGCTGGCCGCGCCGACCGCGGCGCCGCCGTCCGCCACCGCATCGACCGGTCGCTCGGCCCGGTCTGGGAGGCGAACCACGTCTGGCTGATCTTCGTGCTCGTCTACCTGTGGACCTCGTTCCCGACGGCGTTCGCCGCGGTGGCGACCACGGTCTACGTGCCGCTGCTCCTGGCCGCGCTCGGAATCGTGTTCAGAGGGGCGTCGTTCATGTTCCGCCGGTCGTCGTCGACGGTCGGCGAGGCGCGGTGGTTCGGCATGCTGTTCGCCGCGTCCTCCGTCCTCACCCCGTTCTTCCTGGTAATTATCTGTTTCCGGAGGTGGCAGAGCATTTGTATCTTCAGTTTGTCGTCGGGTTATATTCTTTTCCTGTTCAGTATTTTTTAATATATTTATTTGATGATAAAGCATTTGCTCATCTACATTGAGCAATGTACTACATTCCTTTACGTATTCGCCCCGGATAATATTATTGGGAATAATGGCAATACTACTCACAATATCCTGTACTAATCCTGCACGTTTTATTGGATCATTTCCGGCATCAGCCAACAATAAATTTGTTTTAAAACGAATAAAATCGGATGAGTTTTTCTCCACATATTCTATAAAATCTGACGCATTTTGTTTTCGTGCAAAAGAATCGGGATCATCACCATCAGGAAGCAATAAAACTTTGATATTCAATCCTTCTTCCAATAATAAATCTATTCCACGTATGGAAGCTTTTATACCGGCAGCATCACCATCATAAATTACGGTTACATTCTCTGTAAAACGGTGAATTAAACGAATTTGGCCGGGAGTAAGCGAAGTTCCTGACGAAGACACAACGTTTTCGATACCACTTTGGTGCATGGAAATAACGTCGGTATAACCTTCAACTAAAAAGCACCGGTCTTGTTTTACAATGGCTTGTTTGGCAAAATAGATGCCATAGAGTTCGTTACTTTTGTGGTAAATTTCCGATTCGGGCGAGTTAACGTATTT
>CAJANQ010000153.1 GCA_903941145.1 uncultured Actinomycetes bacterium | reverse complement strand
GTCCACATGTGGACCAAATCGTCACGAGTTCGGAGGTGACTGCCGAACTGGGGGGTGGGCAAGAGGGGGCTCCCTCGCGTAGAATCTGACGGTCCGTCAGATTTGAGGAGCACGGTATGAACTTCGAGTTCTCCGAGGAGCAGAAGGCCTTCGAGAAGGAGGTCATCGCGTTCTGCGACGAGCACGACGACATCGACATCTTCGACGTCACGCGCGAGAACATGGCGCAGATCGTCGACACCCCCAAGCGTCGCGCCTTCATGAAGGAGCTGGGCCACAAGGGCTGGCTCGGCATCACGTGGCCCGAGGAGTACGGCGGCTCGGACGGCGAGGGTGTCTACGAGTACATCCTCAACGAGCAGCTCGCCGGTCGCGGTGGCCCGCAGATCGGCAAGGGCGTCGGCATCATCGGCAAGACGCTGATCGCCCACGGCTCGGACTACCTCAAGGACAAGTTCCTGCCCATGATCCTGGAGAACGACGTCGAGTTCGCCGTCGGCTACTCCGAGCCCGACGCCGGCTCCGACGCCGCGTCGATGCGCCTCAAGGGCGAGCGCCACACCACCGAGGACGGCCGCACCGGCTGGCTCCTCAACGGGCAGAAGACCTGGACCACCTCGGCCCACTTTGCCGAGTGGTACTGGCTGGGCGTCCGCACCGACCCCGACAACAAGCACATGGGCATCACGCTCATGCTCGTGCCCCTCGACCAGGAGGGTGTCACGATCAACGGCATCTGGACCATGGGCGACGAGCGCACCAACGAGGTCTGGATCGACAACGTGTTCGTGCCCGACGAGTACGTCGTCGGCGAGGTGAACCACGGCTTCCGCTACATCAGCCAGGCCCTGGACCTCGAGCGGTTCACCATGTTCACGTACAGCCCGATCAAGCAGCGCCTCGACCTGCTGACCGAGTACGTCCAGAACACCACCCGTGACGGCGAGCCCCTGAAGGACGACGCCACCGTGCGCGCCCGCATGGCCAACCTCCACACCGAGGCCGAGGTCGCCCGCGTCATGGGCCTGAAGTTCGTGGCCGAGGCCGTCAAGGTCGAGCACAAGGCCAAGGCCGGCCAGGACTTCCAGCCCCCGACCGTCGTGGCCTCGGAGTACAAGCTCTTCGCGACCGAGCTGTCGCGCCGGCTGGCGACCGCCGCCATGGACATCGGTGGCCACAGCACGCAGATGCGGGTCCACACCGAGGACGCGCCGATGGTGGGCCGCTCCGAGTCGACCTACCGCTACACCGTGATCGACACGATTGGCGGCGGCTCGTCGGAGATCCAGAAGAACATCATCGCCCGGCGCGGCCTGGGCCTCCCGAAGAACTTCTGACACCTTCCCGATGTCGGTCACTCCTGCGCTAGAGGGCGTGCGCGTCCTCGACCTGGCCTCTGTCGGCCCGGCGGCCCGCGCGTCGCGCGTGCTGGCCGACTACGGCGCGGACGTGGTCAAGGTCGGTGCGGTGCCCCGCGCCGGCGGCGTGCAGATCGTCCCGCCCTACTACGCGTACTCGGGCAACCGGGGCATGCAGCGGGCGCTGTTCGACCTGAAGGCCGACGCTGGCCGGGAGGCGTTCCTGGCGCTGGCCAAGGACGCCGACGTGGTCATCGAGTCGTTCCGGCCCGGCGTGGTCGACCGCCTCGGCGTCGGGTTCGAGGCGCTCCGGGCCGTCAACCCGCGGATCATCCTGTGCTCGACCTCGGGCTTCGGCCAGGACGGACCCCGCAGCACGTGGGCCGGCCACGACGTCAACTACCTGGCCACCTCCGGGTTCCTGGACTGCACCGGCCGTCAGGCCGACGGCCGTCCGGCGCTCCCGGGCGCCACGGTCGCCGACATCGCGGCCGGCGGCATGCAGGCCGCCATGGCGATCCTGGCCGCGCTGCTGCGCAGGGAGCGCACCGGCGAGGGCGAGTGGCTCGACGTCTCCATCGCCGACGGTGCCTTTGCCCTCATGTCGCTCTACGTCGACGAGTACCTGGCGACCGGCACCGAGCCCGGGCCCGGCCACTACATCCTCACGGGCCGCTACGCCTGCTACGACGTCTACACCTGCAGCGACGGCAAGCACCTGAGCGTGGGCGCCATCGAGCCGCAGTTCTGGAAGAACTTCTGCGAGCTCGTCGGCCTGCCCCAGCACGCCGGGTCGCAGCTCGACGACGCCGCCCAGGACCAGGTCCGGGTCGACGTCGCCGCAGCGCTCGCCATGAAGACCCGTGACGAGTGGGTCGCCCTGCTGGGTCCGGCCGACACG
>CAJANQ010000152.1 GCA_903941145.1 uncultured Actinomycetes bacterium | reverse complement strand
GGACGCTGCCTGGAAGCAGGGCGCCGCAGAACTGGGCGCTGGTGACGGCGACGAGGTCACCCGCATCAACCGCAGCGCGCCGAGGCACGTGACGGACTACTTCCGGAAGACCTTCTCGGTGGCCAAGCCGACCAGCATCAAGGGGCTGACCCTCCGGCTCCGGGCCGACGACGGCGCCGTCATCTTCCTGAACGGGACCCGGGTGGCGACCGACAACATGAACGCGTCGCTCACTGCACCGGCCACCGTCCGCGACGGCGCGGCCGAGGTCGTGTTCCAGACCATCACGCTCCCTGCCGCCAAGCTCGTGGCCGGCACCAACATCATTGCCATCGCCGTCTACCAGTCGGCCGCCGCCGACCTCGACGTGTCGTTCGCCGCCAGCCTCGTGGCGCAGACGCTGATCGCCGACCCCACCACGACGACCACCCTGCCCCTGACCACCAACGAGACCGCTGCCTTCCAGAAGGTGCTCGACGCTGCGCCGGCAGGCACCACCGTGACCGTCGACCGTGCCTGGCGCATCGACGGCACCGTCACGGTGCCCCGACAGCTCAAGCTCGCATTCGGCGCCCGGGGCATGCTCTACCGGGGTGTCGCTGCCGCAACGACCCGGGTGCTGCCCGTCCTTGTGGTCGGCCCTGCTGCGAGCGGTTCCCGGTTCACCAACCTGCGCATCCAGGGTCCGTCCGGCTGCGACTACCGCTACCCGACAGGGTCGTCGACGTTCGTCAACAGCTACAGCACGCTCACCGAGGCCCAGCACGGCGTCGACGTCCGGGGCGGCTCCAACCTGACCTTCGACGCCCCGGTGATCGACGGCATGGACGGCGACGGGTTCAACGTGGTCAACAACGCCGCCAACGTGACCATCAACGACGCCAAGGTCACCTGCGTCGGCCGCAACGCCGTGTCGGCCACGGGAGCCACCAACCTGGCCGTCAACCGCGGCTCGTTCGCCGGCGCCGGACTGTGGGTCTTCGACGTCGAGCCCTTCAGCGCCAACGCAGTGAACGGGTTCGCCGTCACCAGCGCCACGGTCGGCATGTCGGGCGGTCCCTGGCTCAACGCCACCGGTCCCGACATGTCGTGTGCAGTCCGAGGCGTCCGGTTCACCGGCACGAACCGGTCCGGCGCCTCACCGGTCGCCCCCACGATCGCTGCGTGCGTCGCCCCCCAGGTCGCCATCGGCTAGTTCCGACGAGGTCCGAGGCGCTGGCCCAACTGCTGGGCCAGCGCCTCGCGCTGCGGTTCGGCCCGTTGCCCACGTGAGGCCAGCGCAGATCCAGCGACACGTCGGCTCCCTCAGCCTTCGCCCGGTCAGCCTTCTGGCCCTTCTGCAACGCGAAGGCTGACCGGCGTGTCGTCAGGGCTCCGTGTAATGAACTACAGCGCCTTCAGGCTCCGGCGGGCGGGACGAGCTGGCGAGGCGTCGTCGACGGCCTACTCCCAGCCCTCGACCGCCGCACGCACACGGTGCTGACGATCCGCAGCACCCTCGCCACGACGCTCGAACACTGCCGCGACCATGATCGCGACCAGCCCGGCTC
>CAJANQ010000151.1 GCA_903941145.1 uncultured Actinomycetes bacterium | reverse complement strand
TGGCCCGCCGGCTCGCCGAGCAGCTCGGCATCGTGGTCAGCCCCGGCGAGTTCTACGGCGACGCCCGGCCCGGGTTCGTGCGGGTCGCGCTGGTCCAGCCCGACGAGGCCATGGCGCTCGTCGAGGCCCGCGCCGCCGCCCTCTGAGCTGCGCTGCCGGGGCAGCGGCCTGCGGCGTCGCCGGCAGTAACGTCGCAGCGCCGCCGTCCCGGGAGGACCCATGGCCGACCCCACCAAGCCGCCGAAGGTGATGCTCGTCACCGGCCTCGCACTGCTCGTGCTCGGGCTGGGCAGCTGCACGTTCAGCGGGCGGAGCGCCCAGACGCTGCAGACCGGCATCTTCAACAAGGACAACGCCGGCGTGGTCGTCGCGATGGGCAACCCCCGCGAGATCACGGCCCGTGAGACGGTGCTGCTCGTCTTCACCACCCCCTCGGGCGCCCGGTGCACACTCACCGGCTCCGACGGCAAGGTCCTGAAGCCCACGGCGGCACCGAAGGTTCCGGTCGACGTGCCGGACTCCGAGCTGACCTTCGACTCGGCGACGGACGTCCAGGTCACCAGGGGCGTGACCTACACCGTGGAGTGCCCGCTGCCGAAGGGGGCCGAGTCCGGCCGCTTCGCCGTCGCCAACCTGCCCGGCGGCAGTGCGCGCCTGAGCCTGCTCGGCGTCACCGGCATCGGCGGCGGCCTGCTCACGCTGGTCGGCCTGGGCCTCACCGTCGGCGGGCTCTTCGGCCGCTTCAAGTGGAAGCGCACGGGCCAGGCAGCTCCTATCCCTGCCATGCCGGACGGCCCGCCCACGATGTCGGGGCCGTCGTCGGTCGACGACGACTAGCCCCGACCCGGTCGCAACCCTCCCGTCGACCGGACGGTGCACCGGCCATACTTGGCCCACGCCCGCTCGTCGGGCGGACCCAGATGGCTGATTCCACCAAGGCACCCAGAGGACTGCTGATCAGTGGCCTCGTGCTGCTGCTGCTCGGCCTCGGCGGCTGCATCGGCGGCGGCGTCGTTGCAGCAGGGCCCGTCTCGGAGTTCGTCGACTCGCTGTCCAACCTCGAGGACGTGCCGTTCGGCGAGGCCTACGAGTTCGCTGGAACCGGCACCACTGCGGCGGTCGTGACGACCGGCGACGCACTCTGCGCCGCAAAGGACTCGTCGGGCCAGGCGGTCCAGCTCGACCAGCCGGGTGCCGACTTCTCCGGCGGGAGTGCCGACCAGGAGTTCGACGTCGACTCGACGTTCTCCACGACCGAGGGCGAGACCTACCAGGTCGTGTGCGACGGTTCGGGCGGCGGGACCTTCGCCGTCATCACGCTGCCGGACAACCTCTCCACCGTCGCGGCCGGCGCTGCGGTCGGCGGTCTCGGCGGACTCCTCATGGTCGTCGGGGTCGGCCTGCTGATCGCGTCGCTCATCGCCCGCAGCCGCTGGAAGAAGCGCCAGGAGCCCGCGGCCGTCCCGCCCGCACCGGGTGCCGGCTACGGCGGACCTGCTGCCCCGGGCGCCGCCGAGCAGTACCCCGGTACTGCGTACCCGCAGCAGCCCTACCCGACCGAGCAGCCCCCGCCGTACGCCCCGGCGCCTGCGCCGCCCGCTCCTGCGCCGACCGCCCCGGCCCCGTCGCCCTACCCGACCGAGCCGCCGCAGGCACCGCCCGTAGCCCCGCCCGCAGCCCCGCCTCCTGCCGCGCCGCCGGCACCTCCGACGGCCCCGCCGCCCCCTCCTGGCGTTGGCTGAGCACCCGGACCTCCTGGCGCTCACTGCCGAGCTCGTCGCCGTCGCGTCGCCGAGCTTCGAGGAGCAGCCGCTC
>CAJANQ010000150.1 GCA_903941145.1 uncultured Actinomycetes bacterium | reverse complement strand
TACCAGCGCATCGGCTTCGTCCTCCGCGAGACAAATGTGTATAGGTACCAAGGTTAGAAACGCCTGTCCGAGGCCACTGCGAGTTGTCCCTGACCGGCACTTCTGCGATGACCACGGGGTGCCCTCAAACGGCACCTGTGCCACGGTGGACACATGCGCCTTCCGGGGGCGGAGGACCGCGGGTGGGCAAGGCGGATGTCGGGGGGTCGAGTTCCTTTGCGCCCACCCGTTGTTGTCGATTTCACAACGCTGAGTTCTTCGACTTCGCGCCGCACCCTTGGTCGGCCACTGGAGTCCGTGGTCTGCCAGCCCATCGTCGCTTGGTTGGTGGCGGTGCCTTCAGGGATCTTCGGACGGGTCGATGGCGGGGTCGGCCTGGTCGTTGAGGCGGCGCTTGATGTCCCTGAGACGCGCAAGGCGTTGCAGCACGCCGGGCACTTCGTCGAAGCCGGCGGTGTAGAACGCGACGTAGGCGATCATCGCGATGGTCGCGCCGACGTCGATTGTGCCGGAGGTCACGCGAACGAGCGTGAACACCCAGAGAGCTACGGCGACGACCTCGACGATGCCCCAGCTGGCCGCTTCGTTGTCGGAGAGCCGGACCCACCGCCGCCCGATGAGACCGAAGTGACGCTGGGACTCTGCCCGCCTGCCTCGATCGATCACATCCACCTCGAGCTCGGCGAGATCGTTGAGGTCGTGGTAGAGGCCCTCGGATCGCGCCATGAGCCGACGGTTGAGCACCATCACAGGCGCCGCGACCAGAGCAGCCGCCGCCCCGACGAGCGGGTCGTAGAGGAACAACATGGCCAACGATCCGGCGACGGTGAAGGCGGCGGTGATCGCCAACGGGATGTCCCTGTCGAGGAAGTCGACGTACTCGGCTGCCAGCTCCGTTCGTCCGGACACCGAGGCCGTGTCGATGCCTGCGGCTCGCTGTTGGGCCACGAGGTCGGCAGCGATGTCTGCATAGAGGGGGTTGAACGTCCGGGTCTGGTACCGCTGGCGGATGAAACTGAGAGCGGTGTGGGCCAACGACAAGGCGACGAACACCGCCAGCCCGGCCCAGGTGTTGTCGATGAGGCCGTCGACCGCCAGGCCGATCGCGAACGGCCACAGGAGGTCGAGGAGGTTCTCTCCGGCCACCAGGCCATAGCAGGTTCGGATCCGTCGGCGGTCGGCGGCGAGATGGTCATCGACGATCCCCATTCTCGTCACGCTCCTCGTTGGGGCACGATCAAGGCGCCGTCCTGCGTGTGTCTGGTGGCGGCTTCACAGCATTCCACCGCGCTGGAGGTGGTAGACGCGAACGGACCACGCGTCGTGCCCACCTCGTGGGGCTGGGCTCGTTAGCGGTCACCTGGGTACAGGATCGTAGGCACGAGTTGCGTGGAAGTAGAGCCGATCGCGCCACGTGGTGACGTGCCGCACGTCGGTCCACCCAGTCGATTGGAGCAGTGCTTCCAGTCCCGACCGATTCGGTGCCCACCAGTTCGTGGGGTCTCCTCCGAGTTCCGACCCAGGGAAGTACCACCACTTGGGGCGACGACCAAAGTCGAACCCGATGCACTTGCCACGCAGCCAGAGTCGGACGTCTGTCCGGTAGTACGTCTTGAGGACCAGCGTCCCTCCCGGGCGGGTGACGTCGGCGATGCGGCGCAGATTGCCCGAGGTGTTGTCATCCAGCGCAGCCTGGATGTAACGCCGCCCGACCTCGACGCCACCCCACCCGACGGCACCCACCAGCAGAGCCGAAACACCCAGTGCGGCAAGTGCCCTCCCGCGGCGGACCGCGACGTACAGCGTCAGCAGCGCGGCGGCGGCGGCCAGCGCGGCCAGCCCCCAGCTGACCCACGGCGTCCACATGCCGTAGGCCCGCAGAGCGCCGGGCGCAAGCGCCGCGGGG
>CAJANQ010000149.1 GCA_903941145.1 uncultured Actinomycetes bacterium | reverse complement strand
TCCCCCCGTCACCATGTCACCTCGACGTAGGTGACTCCGTCGCAGGACTCGAGCTCGTTCTCGGCGTCCTCGAATTCGGCGCTGACGTCCTCGTCATCCGCCCACACCGGGCACTCGACCGAGACCTGCACCCGGTACTGCTGGCACCTGTTCTCCGTCGGCACCTCGAGCCCCATTGTTGCGAACGCGTCCCTCATCGCATCGGAGTTCTCCGGCCACTCGTTCTCCTTGTAGGTGTCGATCAGCCAGTCCGTCATGGTCGCCCGGACGCTCTTGAGGCTCGTCCTGACCGTCTCGAGGTCGCTTCGGAGGATGTCCTCCTTGCCCCGGAGGCTCTCGACCTTGTCCTGAAGGACCCTGATCTCCTCATCCTTGTCACTCATGTTGCTCTCCTTGTTCTGCTCGACGTTGTTGCCGAGGCACCGCCGGAGAACCGATGCGAATAGCAGTCAGGGCCGAAGTCTTTCGGCCCGCAGGAACAACCCGAGCGACCTTCAGCCCGAGCGCGTGAGGTGTGACTAAGGGACTAAAGATGCTCAAAGGCGATTCGGGCCGTAGGCCTCTCGGCTTTGGGCAGCCTTGACGTAGCGGTATGAGCCATCGGTACTCTGCGCGGGGCTTGGCATAAACCCGTTTGTTACTCAGTGGCCTAGAGGGGCGTCGCCTGTTCACCTGCGGGCGAACGCAGCGCCACCTAAGGGTGGTAGGCGCTGCTTGGAGCCCGTTGTGGGAGGCGACCCGTCGTGGTTACCGGGGCTGTGGCAGGCCGACAGGGCTGCATCTCCGGCGTCTTGAGCGCCGGTCAGGCGTAAGCCTGAGTCGCCGTAGGCGCAGATTCCCCCTTCTAACAGAGGGGAATCTGCACAGAACTTGTGCACTACAGGCGTCTGGGAGGCGGGGGGCCA
Source organism: uncultured Actinomycetes bacterium (assembly GCA_903941145.1). Lineage (GTDB taxonomy): Bacteria > Actinomycetota > Acidimicrobiia > Acidimicrobiales > Microtrichaceae > CAJANQ01. The sequence goes on along the minus strand of CAJANQ010000149.1, from coordinate 5,242 downwards.
TCTGCGGAGACGGCTAATCAACGCTCTGTAAGGCACCTGTGCCAGCAGGGGCCACCCCCCGCCCAGACCAGTCTGGCGCACATGCAGACGTAATGTTGGATTATGGGCGGTTGAGGTACTACAGTCTTCGTAGCGGGTGCCAGCCCGCCGCAGCTCGGCTGCATCTGATTTGGAGACGGCTATGCCATTCACACTGACGGGTCAAACCGTCCGCTTCGTATCTCGTGACTACGAGATCGACGGACGCAAGGGTGTCTCGCACAAGGCCACGGTGGCCGACGGCGAGTTCCTGCATGAGGTGTCCATCCCCGAGGACCTGTTCGCTTCGCTCGGCGCCGACGCTGTCGCCGCGCTCGGACAGGTCGGCCACTCGGTCGCCTTCGACCTCGAGCCGCCTCGAGCGTTCTCGGGCGAGCGTGGGGCTCGGATGCAGGTCAAGGCCACCTCGGTCGGCTTCCCGTCGGCGTGAGTCTCGCCGGTCCCACACGGCGCGACGGCGTGCCCCCCGGACGGCTGGGCCCGTCCGGGGGGGCGTACGCCGTTCGTGGGGGGCAGGCATGACTCCCGACCAATGGGGCGCAGTCGAGCTGCTCGTTCGACTGTTCGCCTTCTACCTCGGAATGGCGGTCACGCGATGACTGAGAATGAAGTTGCTTCGGCGCTCATCGGTCTCGTCGTGTTGTGCTCGGTCGCTCCGATTCCGGTGTGGCTCGGGTTCGCATGGATTCGGGAGGCATCTCGCGTATGACCGCAGGCATCATCACCACGTTCTTCGCGGCTGGGTGCATCGCCGGAGTGATCCGCCGATGGGCCCCGGTCGTGTTGTCCGCAATGAGTCCAGGGGGCACGACCGATGCGTAGAACGCTCGTCGCTGCCCTCGTTGTCGCGCTCCCCGTTCTCCTGTTCGTTCCCTCTGCTGGAGCGTCTGGCGGTGCCTCGGCCACGGGGACCGTCATTAGCGTGACGGGGGGCCCGGACCCTCTCCCCGGGTCTCCCCTTCACGCGAGTCTCGTCCGACTGAACGCTGACTGCTCCGACATCGTCAGCGTGACAGGGTTCGACTTCACGATCGGCTGTCCCGGGTTTGACGATCCGACGCCGAACGGCGGCGCCATCATCCTGAAGGCCGCGAGCGGTACCGGCACCGTGACGTTCGCGTCACCGCAGACTGTCCTGCTGTCGTGGTCTGACGGCGGTGGCGCTACCGCTGACGGCGTTGCCGTTGCTCCCGGCGTTGGGTTCGTCGAGTCCCTCGGCGGGTTCGTCTCAACGTTCTTCGATGTTGCTCGTTCCATCTACACGGTCGTGGGACCCGCGTTCTTGGGCTTGTCCGTCGCCTCACTCGGCGTCGTGCTCGTCCTTCGATGGACCCGGTCTATCCGTTCGACTGTGTAGGGGGGAGGTGAAATTACATGCTGGACCTCACGGAATTCTCCGACGCCATCGACGCCGTCGGTGACGCCATCACCACCATCGTGCTCCCCGGGTTCGTCGGCCTCGCCGTCGCAGCCCTCGGTGTGTCGCTGGGCGTGTCGTGGATCAAGCGCATCCGGTCGGCGGTCTGATGACCCCGGCCCCGCGTCCGTTCGTCCCCCCGGTTCGCCGGGGGGGCTTCGGCGCGCTCGTCGCAGCACTCGTCATCGGCATTCTGTCGATGTTCCTCCCGCAGTCCGTCGAGGCCGCACCTGTTGCCCCGAGCTCCGCAGGGGCTCGGATGTTCGACCCCGGTGGATTCGATCTACCTGCCGCTGCCGCTGGTGCGAGCACAGTCGCGGCTGGGGGAACCGTCACGGCTGTCACCGCCGCCGGCGGCGGCTTCATCATCGCTGGCGCCGCGGTGTTCGTCACTGCGTTCGCAGGTACGACGGCGGTCCTCAAGTGGGTCGATCCGTCGGACGATCCACCCGGTATCGAGGAGGCCGCAGGCGTCGTTTCGTCTGATGTGATCGACTGCCCACCCTTGACTTTCGAGGGCAAGTGCGTTCGGGTTTCCGCTGCACAGTTGCCGTACCTCGGTAACCCCTGGGTTCCCGATTCGTGGTTCTGGAACCGCTTTGGCATGGTCTCGAACGGCGGTGCGTCCGGTGTGTTCGGGACGGTGAACGTGCAGTGGAACACGCAACCCGGAGTTCAGGGCTATTTCGGGGACTCGGCTTCCGGTTCGTTCCCGTCGGGTTACACCTCCGGGAAACTGTGGGCGCTGTATCCGGTCAACTGTGTGCTGACGCCTACCTGTGGCATCCGTCCCGGGCAGGCGATCCAGTTTCGCCCCTACGCGACGAGCATCGGTTACGCGGACACCGTGTACGGCGCCGCTCGAGTGTCTCCGCAGTTCGATGAATCTGGTTACCGGCTCCGGTACCGGTCGCAGGCCGGTTGCCGCGGTGCCAGTCTCACCTCGTACATCTTCGGGACGTCGGCAGAGTTCTGGGCTGCTGAGGCCGATTCGGTCTCGCCACAGACCTCGATCCCTGCGTGTCCTGCCGGTACTCGACTGACTTCGATCACGACATGGCAACAGACTGTCGGCGGTGCGTCGTACTCGCCGCAGATAGGTGACCGCCAGATCTTCACTTGGGCTTATCCGACAGTGGCGCCAGCGAATCAGCCCACCGTTGACCGTTGTCTTACTGATCTCAACTGCAAGATTCAGCCGGTTCCCGCGACCGACACCGAACCCGAGACCTGTCTGTGGGGCGGTGACGCCGTTCCGTTGGCGTGGTGTGACTCGTTCCAGACCATCGAGGACCCTGCGCCGGTCACCACGACCACGCTGTCGCCATCGACCTCGACCACTGCGATCACGACGACCACCGCGGTCACGACCACGACGACACCGACCACCACCACCACGCAACCGCCGCCACCCCTCGACCCGCCACCTCCACCCGGCGACCCGGAGGGTCCGTTCTCGTTCTCGGGCTGCATGTCCGACCAGTTTTCGGCCATCCTCGACTCGATCAACCTCAACCCCCTCACGTGGGTACGGGGCTTGCTCTACGGCATGGTGTTTCCGATCTACTGCGCCTTGCTGTGGTTGTTCGTCCCACCTGAAGGGTTTCAGGCCGTGTGGGAGCAACTGAAGTCCCCCGTCGAGGACTCACCCGTCCTCGAGCCGCTCCGCAACCTGTTCGGAGGGCTGGGCATCTCGACGTGTTTGCCTCTCATCTGGAATGAGCCCAGGTTCTTCGGATCGGCAGGCGCCACGATCGACGTAGGGCTCTGCGGCAACGTCGCGATCGCAGGACTGTGGACCCTGTTCTTCGGGCTCGCGGTTATCGGCATGGCGAACGATGTTCTCAACACGGTCGCGAACTTCCGGAAAAAGTCGTCCACCATCAGGGCTCAAGAGGCGGCGACAGCATGATTACCTCGTTGCTCGTAGACGTTGTGTCGTGGGTCATCGAGACCGCGCTGCAACTCCTCGACTCGATCATTCCGCAGACGTTGCTGGACATGGCCGACGACGTGGTGTCTCAGTTCACCGCCATCCTGTCGTTCGTTCCGGCTGCGGCGTTCGCCTATCTGCTCGGAGCGTGGTTCCTGTTCGACACCGCGCTCAACGCCTACACGTTCGCGTGGGAGACCTACCGACTGGTCCCCGCCAAGTTCACCTAACAGAGGAGAGTGACATGCCAGTGTCAGCAGTCGTCGGCAGACCCGGTTCGGGTAAGTCGTTCGTGCTCACATCCATCGCGCTGCGGAACATGAAACGGGGTCGGCAAGTGTTCGCCAACTTCGACATCGAGGGGGCGCACCGCTTCGACCTGTCGCAGATGGCCGACCTTCCTCCCGGTCTCGTCATCGTCGATGAGGCGCAGAACTGGTTCCACTCCCGCATGTGGTCAGGGATGCCTGAGGACATGCTCGAGCGTTGGAGCCAGACTCGGAAAGCAGGCTGGGACGTGTATCTGGGCACCCAACATGAAAGCAACCTCGACGCGGTGGTCCGTCGAGTCGTGCAGTGGGGATGGTTGTTGGAACCGCGGTGGTCGATGATTACGCCCGGGCAACGTCCGCTCTACATCTACGGTCGGCGCTGGGACTTCCCGTACTTCCGGTCCACCCTCAAGGGCAAGAGGCCGGTGCAGCGGCGTCGTTGGTGGTGGTCGTGGGACGTAGCACGGGCGTATGACACTTTCGAAGTGACCCGGCTCCGTGGTCGCGAGGGGGTCGCATCGTGAACGCTCCCGAGAAGAACAGCCGCGAGAAGCGCGGCGAACTGGTGTGGCGAGCAGTCCGGTATGCGGTCTGCATCGGCGTCGGGTATCTCGGCGGGTGTCTCATCGGCTCGAGCATCGACGGCCCGAGCATGGTGGGTGCAGCCCTCATCGGAGCGGTCGTCTTGTTCATGGTGTTTCGACAGGGCGCTAAGTCGCAGTCTCATGCCGCCGCCGATGCGATCTCCGCAGCCAACGCTCGAGCGTCAGCGGCCGCGGTTGCCACTCAGACTGTCACGGTGGCGCAAGGTCACATCATCAACCCAGCGACCGGCGAGGTACTCGGCGTTTCGTCGGATCCCGTCGGGACATCTCACCCGTCCATCCTCGAGCAGGGACGCACTGTCGCTGATTTCGACCAAGCAGCAGCCGAGTGGGATCGGCTCAACCGTGATCGGCGTTGACACCGTCGGGATCGCCTTCCCGGTCTCAGGCGGCGACGACTACGGGGCCACGCTTACCGTTAGCGCAGCCCACTGCGATGAGGAGGCGGTCACGTTCGGCAGGCAACTACCGGGCGGTGGGTTCCTCCGGTGGGGTCTCGGTGGGACAGCCTGGGCAGAGGCATCTCTGCCCAAGCGGGTCGGATCCGACAACGTCGAGGGCATCCCGTGCGAGGCGTTTGGTGAGTTGGTTGCGGACCTCCACCGCGAGGCGTGCGAGTACGTCCAACCGTGCGACGGGTTCATCAAGTTCTCCGGCTCGGGACGCAAAGCCGTTGACGGCACCGACTACCGACAAGCAGTCATCAAGCGTCTCGACCTCGTTCGGGATTTCGATGGTGTCGCCATCGGTCCGGTATTGGATGGTCTCGCACGCGTCCGCCCCGGAGGACGGGTCAAGCAGCGCCGGTACGCCGACGGCGACAACGGTGCAGCGGAGACGCTACGCGTGGGGGTCAAGTCCGCTTGGAGTTGCGTCCTGTACGACAAGCACGCCGAGACCGGAGGGCTTGCCCCGAAGGGTCGCCTTCGGTTCGAGACTCGACTCCGCGAGGCGTTTCTCACTGGTCGCCACGGTT
>CAJANQ010000148.1 GCA_903941145.1 uncultured Actinomycetes bacterium | reverse complement strand
GACACCGCGGTCGTCGGCGTGCCCGAGGACCTCCTGGCCGACTACGCGCCACTACGCGCCCGGCTGGGCGGCACCGCCGTCGCACGACTGGTGGGCGCCCGCTGCGAGGGCTGCTTCATGGAGATTCCCTCGGCGCAGCTCGAGCAGGTCCGCAAGATTCCGGCCGACGAGGTCGCGACCTGCCCTGAGTGCGGGCGCATGCTCGTCCGCTGAGCCAGGACGTCGACAGGTGGTCATCTGGTTCGCGGTGATGGGCGTGGTCGTCACGTTCTTCATCTTCCAGAGTCCGGCCATCGACTACCGACTCGTCGCGCTGGGCGCCGTGCTGCCCGTCGTCGAGGCGCCGTTCTGGGCCGGCCCGCTGCACTCGCTCGCGGCGCCGACGCTGGTGCTGGTGGTCGTCATGGCGTGCACGGTGCACCGACGGCTGGTGCGGCGCCGTTGGCTCGGCCTGCCGATCGGCATGTACTTCCACCTCGTCCTGGACTTCGCGTGGACGCGTACCGCCACCTTCTGGTGGCCGTTCGCCGGGCTGGAACTGTCGCCCGGGCGTTCGCCCGAGCTGTCCCGCGGCGTCTGGTCGCTCGTGCTCGACCTGGTCGCCGTGCTCGTCGGTGTCTGGGCCTACCGCCGGTTCGGTCTCGACGACCCGGACCGCCGTCAGCGGTTCCTGCAGACCGGCCAGCTGGACCGGGCCGTCATGGGCCCCAAGTCGAAGAGGTGACGAGATGACGACGACCCGGGCCGACCTGCTGCTCCTGCGCCACGGCCGCACCGTGGCCAACGCCTCGGGGCTCTTGCTCGGGCACGCCGACCCGCCGCTCGACGAGACCGGGGAGCGGCAGGCCGCAGCGCTGGCAGCAGAGGTGTGCTCCGGCCGCTTCGGTCCGGTGATCCGCATCGTGTCGAGCCCGCTCGCCCGCACCCGTGCGACGGCCGAGGCGGTGGCGGCGGTCGCCGGTCTCCCGGTCGAGGTGGACGACCGGCTCATCGAGCTCGACTACGGCGAGTTCGACGGCGTGCCGCTCGCCGAGCTGCCGCCCGAGACGTGGGCGGCGTGGCGCGCCGACCTGTCGTTCCGGCCGCCCGGGGGCGAGACCCTGCTCGAGCTGTCGGCGCGGGTGCGCGAGCTCTGCGACGAGCTCCTGGCACCGGACCGGCCGGCCGGCGTGACCGTTGCGGTGAGCCACGTGTCCCCGATCAAGGCGGCCGCCGCCTGGGCCATGGGCGTCGACGACTCGGTGAGCTGGCGCATGCACCTCGACCCGGCGTCCATCACCGCGGTGGTGGCCAGGGGCCGGTCGGCGGCGCTGTCGGCCTTCAACGACACGGCCCACCTGCACGGCTGAGCGGCGGGACTACGCCTCGCTGGCCTCGTCGGTCGCCGCGGGGACCGACCCCTGCGGCTCCCACCACGGCTCGATGTGGCCGCGGAGCCCCTGGTCGGCGGCCCAGTCGAGCAGGTCGGCGTCGGTCGTGAGGCACAGCAGGTCGCCGTCGGGACGGCGGCGCCGGAGCAGGTCGAGGACATGAGCTGCGAGCGGGGCAGGGAGTGCCCCGAGCGCGTCGTCGAGCACGACCGACGACCGGAGGTCGGGCGACACCTGGGCTATGACGGTCTCGCACAGGTCGTCGGCCTCGTCGATCTCGCCCGACTGTCGGCGGCGGAGGTTCTCGACGGCGTCGTCCACCGCTGCCGCCGCTGCCAACCGGAAGCCCGACGCAGACCGCAGCGTGGTCTCCTCGGCCTCGACCGACGCCCAGAGGCCAACCAGGTGGATCTCGGCGGGGGCGACGGCCGACCGGGCCAGGTCGGCGAAGTGCTCCAGGTCGGCGATGCCGCGTTCCACCGCGTCGATCTCGGTATCGACCTGGGCCAGCCGCTCGGTGTCGCCGTTGGCAGCGCGGACGCCCGCCGCGGTGCGCCGCGCGTACTCGGACCACGCCGCCGGGTCGCCGGTGACGGCGGGGAGCCTGGCCAGCAGCGCGGCGAGCTGCTCGCCGGAGGTGGCGCCGGCCAGCTCGGCAGCGCGCTCGTCGAGCTCCGCCGCACGGCGGACCAGGTCGTCGCTCCGGGCATGGAACGCGTCGATCGAAGCCTCCACGGAAAGTGCCGACTGACGCTCGTCGGCCCGGGCCTGCTCGATCCCTCCGGCGGCGAGCGAACCGAAGTCGAGGGTCGCGTTGCCGATCGTGTAGTCGAGGTAGGAGGCATAGCCGTGGCGGCCGAGCAGGTCGGTCAGCCGGGCCTCGGCCTCGTTCCTGGCCGCCTCGGCCCTGCGCTTGCCGGCCAGACGCTCGAGCTCGGCGTGGGTCGACTCGATCTCCTCGCGGGCCGTGGCGTCGAGCGAGGTGGGGCCGAACGCCGCCTCGTACTGGCTGAGCACGTCGGCCGCAGCGGCGTGACGGGCCCGTGCGGCCTGGACCGCTGGGTCGTCGTCGGGGCCGACCGCGGTGCGGGCGGTCCGCTCCTCGCCCAGCTCGACCTCGAGCGTGAGGATCGCGACCGCAGCGCGGTGGCGCAGGTCCTCCCGGGCCCGTGCCGCGTCCTCGGCGAGGCCGTCGAGCAGGTCGCCGCGCCGGGCGGCGTCGGCGACGGTGCCGCGGAGCCCGCCGGCATCTGCCTCGAGCCGCGCCAGCTCCTCGCGGAGCGAGTCGAGCGCTGCGCTGGTCGCCCGGACCTGCTGCATGGTCGTGGCGTGTGCCGCGGCGGCGGCCTCGGCGGTGTTGCGGGCCGCCCGGGCGGCGGCGCCGGCACCTTCCTCGGTGGCGGTCGCGGCGTCGAGCTCCCGCTGGCGGACGTCGACCGCCGCGCCGGCGAGCATCTCGGCGTCGGCCCGCGAGGTCGTCACGGCCAGGTGCTCGCGTCGGAGGACCGAGATGTCGGCCGGGACGGTGCCATCAGGTCCGGCAAGCGCCCGGAGGAACTCGGCCCGGACGGCGGCGTCCATCTCGACGACGGCGAGCGGGCGGGGGAGTGCGGTCGGCCCGTCAGGCTCACCGTGCTGCTGCGCGGCCCGCTCCACGGGAGCAGCGTCCGAGTGTTCGGTCAGGTCCACCGGCTCGTCGGCGGTCAGGCCAGCGGAGGTGCTGTCGTGGCCGTCGACGACCGGGTGCGGGGAGGTGCTGAAGTCGGCGTCGGGGACGTCGAAGAACCCGTCGTCCTCGGTCCCGTCCTCGGGATCGTGCTCCTCCTCGGTCATGCCGTCTGCCTCCGGTCCTGTCGCCGCAACCTACCTTCGGCACCTCGAGCCGCTGACTTGTGCGGTTTCTCTGGCGCCGCTCGCGTTGCGGCACTCGCGACCCATCGCTACGTTGCCACCGTGGCG
>CAJANQ010000147.1 GCA_903941145.1 uncultured Actinomycetes bacterium | reverse complement strand
GAGACGGGCATGTTCGGCATGGTGAGCGCGGTGGTCGTCAACCAGTAGGGGCCACCCGCCGCAGGTCCTCCCAAAGGACCCGCGCACCGCGACCGCCGGTTGTGGCGGTCGCGGTGCCGCGTCCGGGTCCGGTGCGTCGCCGGGCAGCGGGCAAAAAGAATGGTCAAGGCCCGGGCCGAACGCGCCGAAGTCATCGTCGTCAGAAGGACCGGACCGACCGGCCGCTGACCGAGGGACATGAGCACCACAGCGGGCAGGGCGAACCGAGCAGGACAGGGCCACCGGGCCGGCGTCCTCGGTCTCCTGGTCCTGCTGGTCACCGTCACCGCCTGCTCGCCCCTCCGCCTCTCCCGCTCGACGACGGTGTCGGCCGGCGAGGTCGGCACCCGCACCTCGCAGCTCGCGGCGGTCCCGGCCCGGGCCGCAGCCCGTGCTGCGGTGGCTGCCCCCGCCACCGTCGCCCCGACGACGATCCCCCCGACCACCAGCGCACCGGCCCCCGCCGCTGCGCCGGTCACCACGGCCCCCGCCGTCCGGTCGGGCCTGGCCGGCTGCCCGCTGTTCCCTGCCGACAACGCTTTCAACGCCCAGGTCCTAACCCTGCCGGTCCGGTCCGACTCCGCCGCCGTCGTCGCTGCCGCAGGCGGCGCCGGTCAGCGGGTGCGGGCCGGGTTCACCTCGGGCGTCTGGCAGGGATCCCGCGGCGGCTACCCGGTGAACGTGGTCGACTCCCGGAGCGACTCCTCGGTGGACTACCTGATCCGTGCGTACCCGGGCGTGTCCGACCCGGCCGGCCACACCCTCCCTGCCGTGCCCCGGTTCGAGGGCTGGCCGACCATCGCCTGGGACCGCCACCTGCTCACGGTCGACACGGCCACCTGCACGAGCTCCGAGGCGTTCAACGTCTCGCCGCCGTGGGAGAACCCGCTGGGCCGCTGGATGGCCGACTCCGCCGTCCACTTCGACCTGCGCTCCAACGAACTCCCCGCCCGTGGCTCGGCCACGGCCGCAGGCCTGTCGCTGCTGCACGGCCTGGTCCGCTACGACGAGGTCGCCAGCGGCCGGGTCGGCCACGCCGTCACGGTCACCCTCCCGCAGATCCGTCAGGGTGCCGCCGTCTGGCCGGCCCGCTACTCCGACGGCCGCAGCACCAACCCGGCCGCACCGCAGATGGGCTCCTGGCTCCGCCTCCGGGCCGACGTCGACCTGTCGGGCCTGGGCCCGCAGGCCCGCACCGTCGCCGAGGCCATGAAGGTCCACGGCGCCGTGGTCGGCGACACGGGCCCCGGCGGCCTGGTCCTCAACGGCGAGCCGGACGAGCGCTGGAACGACAGCGACCTCAGGGGTCTGGGTTCGCTGAGCCTGGCGGACTTCGAGCTGGTCGACGCCTCGGGCATGCGGGTCGACGACTCGCTGGCCACGCGCTGACACCACCCCTTCAACACCTCGAGCGGCCACCTCAACGGCGGGCGGGCGGACACCGGTCCGCCCGCTACCGTCGCCCTCGTGACCGCACCTGACTTCTCTGCCGGTGTCCCTGAGGACCTGGACCGTTCCACCGGCCGCGCCCCGTCGGGCCGGCCCGAGCTGGTGCCCGAGTCCGTGCGGCTCGACGGCCGCCGTGCCCTGGTCACCGGCGCCGGCCGCGGGATCGGCCGGGCCACCGCGCTGGCGCTGGCCCGGTTCGGCGCCGACGTTGCCGTGTGCGACCGCATCGACGTCGACGTCGCCCGCACCGGCTACGAGGTGGCCGGCCTCGGGCGGAGCACCTGCGTGGGCGTGCTCGACGTGCGCGACCCCGACGCCGTGGACGCCTACCTGGCCCAGGTGGCCGAGGACCTGGGCGGGCTGGACGTCGTGGTCAACAACGCCGGCGGCGGGTTCTTCTCACCGGTGCTCGACGTGTCGGCCGGCGGCCGCCACGCGCTCATCGCCGAGAACTTCACCCAGGTCCTGGACGTCACGACCAAGTGCGTGCCGCTCATGGCCGACGGCGGGGCGGTGGTGAACATCACGTCCATCGAGGGCCACCGGGCCGGGCCCGGGTTCGGCATCTACTCGGCCATGAAGGCCGCCGTCGAGAACCTCACCCGCACGCTCGCCCTCGAGCTGGCCGACCGGCGCATCCGGGTGAACGCCGTGGCCCCCGACATGATCCCGACCCCCGGCGACGCCGGACTCATGGCCGACTCGGCCGCGGTGTCCGACACCGGCTGGGCGCTCACCCCGTGGCCCGACGAGGGGCACCCCGACGACGTCGCTGCCGCCGTGGTCTTCCTGGCCTCGGACCTGGGCCGGTTCGTGACCGGGACCACGCTCCATGTGGACGGCGGGACCATGGCAGCGTCGGGCTGGAAGCGGCCGGCCGACGGCGGCGGCTGGGTGCTGTAGCCCCGAGGTCCGGACGTCGTCCGGCCAGTCGGGAAGGTCCGGCCCTTCGGCAACGTTGCACCGGCACGCCTAGTCTCTGACGACCCGTCAGATCCGAACGAACGGAAGTGCCTCTATGACTGACTCGCCCCGTACCGGCGGCCCCCTGGCCGGCCTGCGCGTCATCGAGTTCTCGCTCCTCGGCCCCGGCGCCGTCGGCCACCACCTGGCCGACCTGGGTGCCGACGTCATCAAGGTCGAGTCGCCCCAGGGTGACTACATCCGCCAGATGACCTGGCCGATCATCGAGGGCTCGTCGCTGCTCCATTGGCACATCCACCGTGGCAAGCGCTCCATCACGCTGGACCTCCGCACCGAGGAGGGCATCGAGATCTTCAAGGAGCTCGCCAAGGACGCGGACGCCGTGATCGAGGCCATGCGGCCCGGTGCGCTGGCCAAGCGGGGCCTCGGCTACGAGGACCTGAAGGCGATCAACCCGAAGATCGTGTTCTGCACCATCTCGGGCTACGGCATGACCGGCCCCTACAAGGATCTGCCCAGCCACGGCATCGCCTACGACACGTGGGCCGGCCTGGTGAACCCCGCCTACGACGACGAGGGCTTCCCGTACATCCCCGAGCACCCGTCGACCGGCATCCACGCCGGCCCGCTGTTCGGTGCGTTCGGCCTCCTGGCCGGCGTGATCCGGGCCCGTGAGACCGGCGAGGGCTGCTTCCTCGAGATCGCCCAGTCCGACGCCTCGGCGGCCATGGACTGGCTGCGGTCCGAGACCTGGAAGGCCTACGAGCGCCCCGAGTCGGAGGTGACTGGCAACAAGGCCGACAACTACGAGCGCCGCGCCCCCGGCACCCGCGGCATGCAGGCCGGCGTGCGCTACCAGATCTACGAATCCTCCGACGGGCACGTGCTGTTCATGGCCTCGGAGCAGGAGTTCTGGAAGAACTTCTGCGAGGGCGTCGGCCGCATGGACATGTTCGAGAAGTGGCCTGGCAGCAAGTTCGGCGACCACGCACGGGGCAACACCGAGATGCGCCACGAGCTCGTCGCCATCTTCAAGACCAAGACCACGGCCGAGTGGGTCGAGTGGTCGGGCACGGTGAACACCACCATCGCCCCGGTCAACACGCCGAAGACGCTGGCGGACGACCCGCAGTTCAAGGACCGCATGGACTTCATGCCGTACGAGACGCACGGCGCCGACATGCTCCCGTACCCGGTGAAGTTCATCGGTGAGGAGCTGCCCGACCCGACGCCCGCCCCGACGGTGGGCCAGCACAACGACGAGGTCCTCGCCGACGTGCTCGGCTACGACGCCGAGAAGATCGCAACGGTCCACGAGTCGGGCGCGCTGGGCGCACCGGGCGCGGAGGTCTGAGCCGCATGGGGGGAGCAGTCCGCAACGCCGAGGAGGGGGTCCGCGGCGATCTGCTGTGGGGGACCATCCCCGGTCTGCTGGCCGACGCCGTCGAGCGTCGCGGTGGCGCCGAGGCGGTCGTCGACCGGACTGACCCTGAGCGCGGCCGCTTCTCGTTCGACGAGCTGGCGGCCCGCGTCGAGGCCACCACCCGGGGCATGCTCGCCGCGGGTGTGGAGCCGGGCGACGCCGTGGCCATCTGGGCGCCCAACTGCTGGGAGTGGGTCGTGGCGCTGTTGGCGCTGCAGTCCGCCGGCGGCGTGCTGGTCCCGCTCAACACCCGGTACAAGGGGCGCGAGGCGGCCGACATCCTGCGCCGCAGCCGGGCCAAGCTGCTGTTCACCGTCGAGGGGTTCCTGGGCAACGACTACGTGTCGATGCTGCGCAACCCCGACGTCGGCGAGACCCCGCACCTCGAGCAGATCGTGCTGCTGCGCACCACCGGCGAGGTCCCCGAGGGCACGGTCACCTCGGCCGAGTTCGTCGTCGCCGGCGAGTCGGTCGACCCGTCGGCGGTGGCCGACCGGGTGGCGTCGCTGACCGGCGACCACACCTCGGACCTGCTCTTCACCTCGGGCACGACCGGGTCGCCCAAGGGCGTCGTCCAGACCCACGGCCAGACCCTCCGGGCCTTCGGCGACTGGTCCGACGTGGTCGGCCTGCGCAACACCGACCGCTACCTGGTCATCAATCCGTTCTTCCACGCGTTTGGCTACAAGGCGGGCATCCTGGCCGCCCTGATGGCCGGGGCGACGATCGTGCCGCTCGCCGTGTTCGACGTGGACGCTGCGGTCGAGACGATCTCGGCGGAGCAGATCTCGATGATCCCCGGGCCGCCCACGCTCTACCAGACCATCCTCGGCCACCCGGCGTTCGACCCGGCCAAGGTCACGTCGCTCCGCCTCGCCGTCACCGGCGCGGCCGTCGTGCCGGTCGAGCTCGTGCACCAGATGCGCGACGTCCTGGGGTTCGAGACGGTCATCACCGGCTACGGGCTCACCGAGGCGTGCGGCGTGGCGACCATGTGCCGCCACGACGACGACCCCGAGACCATCGCCAACACCTCGGGCCGGGCCATCCCGGGCGTCGACGTGCTGGTGGTCGACCCCGAGGGCAGCGAGGTTCCCCGTGGCGAGGCCGGCGAGGTCGTCGTGGCCGGGTACAACGTCATGAAGGGCTACTTCGAGTCGCCCGAACAGACGGCCGAGACGATCGACGACCAGGGCCGTCTCCACACCGGCGACGTCGGGATCATGGACGAGCGCGGCTACCTGCGGATCACCGACCGCATGAAGGACATGTTCATCGTCGGCGGCTTCAACGCCTACCCGGCCGAGATCGAGCAGCTGCTGCTAGCCCACCCGGACGTGGCCCAGGCCGCCGTCGTCGGCGTGCCCGACGAGCGGATGGGCGAGATCGGGTGCGCGTTCGTGGTCCCCGCGCCGGGTGCCACCCTGGAGCCCGCCGCGGTCGTGGCGTGGGCCAAGGAGAACATGGCCAACTACAAGGCGCCCCGGTTCGTCGAGGTGGTCGACGCGTTCCCGCTGAACGCCAGCGGCAAGGTGCTCAAGTTCGAGCTGCGGCAGCGGGCCGTGGCCAGCCTCGGAGGCAACTGATGAAGTTCGCGCAGGCAATGATCGGCGCACAGCCGACCGACTGGAACCGCATCGCGGTGGCCTGCGAGGAGGCCGGGTTCGACTCGGTCGCCGTGTCCGACCACATGGTGTTCCCGGGGACCCTCGACTCGAAGTACCCGTACACGCCGGACGGCACGCCGCTGTTCAGCCCCGACGAGGACTGGCCCGACCCGTGGGTGGCCATTGCGTCGATGGCGGCCTCGACCACCACGCTGCGGTTCTTCACCAACGTCTTCATCCTTCCGCTGCGCAACCCGTTCGTGGTCGCCAAGGCGGTCGGCACGGCCGCGGTCATGTCGGGCAACCGCGTGAGCCTGGGGATCGGTGCTGGCTGGATGGCCGAGGAGTTCCGTCTGGCCGAGCAGCCGTTCGCCAAGCGCGGCAAGCGGCTCGACGAGATGGTCGACGTCATGCGCACCCTCTGGAAGGGCGGCATGGTCGAGCACCACGGCGAGTTCTACGACTTCGACCCGGTCGAGATGCGTCCGGCGCCCACCGCCGACGTGCCGGTGCTGGTCGGCGGCCACTCCGACGTGGCGTTCCGCCGCGCTGCCAAGCTGGGCGACGGCTGGATCGGCGTGCACTACCCGGTCGAGGAGCTCCTGGCGCACTGCGAGTCGCTGCAGCAGGCCCGGGAGGACGCCGGGACCGCCGACCGCCCGTTCGAGATCATTGCCTCGCCACTCGCGGTGCCGTCGACCGACCTGGTCGAGCAGCTCGAGTCGGTGGGCGTCACCACGATCCTCACCTCGGCATGGATGGCCCAGGGCCTGACCGCGCCGGACGTGGACCGGGCCTGCGAGATGATCCGGACCTACGGCGAGCGGTTCATCCGGGCCTGACATGGCCGACCCCACCGACTGCGCCTGGCACGACGTCGGCAACGGCTGCCACGCGTACGTCCAGCGCGACGGCGGGTGGGGCTGGTCGAACGCCGGACTGGTGGTCGGCGACGGCGTCTCGCTGCTGGTCGACACGCTCTTCGACAACCGGCTGACCGCCGCCATGCTCCAGGCTGCCGCGCCGGTCACCGCCGGCGCACCGGTGGCCACGCTGGTCAACACCCACGCCAACGGCGACCACCACTTCGGCAACGCCGTCGCCGCACCGGTCGGCGGCCCGGTCGAGGTGGTCGCGTCCGCCGCGTGCGCGGCCGAGATGACCGAGCTCGGTCCCGACCTGCTCGCGGCGCTCAACGCGGACCCGACCGAGGTCGGTGAGCTGTTCCGTTCGTTCTTCGGGGAGTTCCACTTCGACGAGGTCGAGCTGCGGCTGCCCGACCGCACGTTCTCCGACCGTCTCCGGGTCGACGTCGGCGGCCGGACCGTCGAGCTGGTCGAGCTCGGCCCGGCGCACACCCAGGGCGACGTGGTCGTCCACGTGCCGGACGCCTCGACGGTGTTCACCGGCGACCTGCTGTTCCACGGCGGGACCCCGATCGTGTGGGCCGGACCGCTCTCCAACTGGGTCGCCGCGTGCGACGCCATCGTGGCGATGGCGCCCGAGACGGTCGTGCCCGGGCACGGTCAGCTGGCCACCCTCGATGCGGTGCGGTCGGCCCGCGAGTACCTGGTCTGGGTCGAGGCCTCGGCCACCCAGGCGCACGCGGCCGGGATCGACCCGTGGGACGCCGCGCAGCAGCTCGCCCGCGAGCTCGGCAGCACCCCGGGCCGGTTCGACCAGTGGGGCGAGTTCGGCCGCCTCGCCGTCAACGTCGAGGCCGTCTACCGGGAGCTCGACCCTGCCGTGCAGGGGAGCGACGTGGTGACGCTGTTCCAGCACATGGCGGCCATCGAGGGCACGCTCCCCGGCTGAGCCGCCGCACATCGTCCGTCACCCGCTCGGCGCGCTCCGGGCCGAGATGGACGGCAGAATGTCGACGTGACCGAGCCGACGGCGGACCCGCCCGAGCGAGACCTGGGAGTGATCCAGGGCCGCGAGGTGTACCCCGGCGACCCCGACCACCCGACCGAGCCCGGCCGCGGCCGGTTCCGCCGGCCGTCGCCGCCTCCGCCCGACTGGTCTGCAAGCGCAACCGGGCCGGTGCCGCCCTCTGGCACCGACCTCATCTCGCCGGCCGAGGCGCGTGGTTCTGCTGCGTTCCAGGCGTGGCTCAAGGAGCTGCGGGCCTCCCGCAAGAACGTCCCCAACTCGCGGCCGCTGCCGGCCTGGGTCGAGCGGCTGGCCTGGATCCTCGACTCGGTGTTCGAGATCCCCGGCACCCGCAGGCGGGTCGGGATCGACGGCATGCTCACCTTCATTCCGGTGATCGGCGACGCCGCCGGCCTCACCCTGTCGATGATCGTGGTGGCAGCGGGCATCGCGGCCGGCGTCAGCATCCCCACCATCGTGCGGATGATGCTCAACGTGGGTCTCGAGACGCTCGTCGGGCTGGTGCCCTTTGCCGGTGCGCTGTTCGACATGGCCTACAAGGCCAACGAGCGGAACGTCGCCCTGATCGAGTCGGACCTGGCCGACCGCAAGGCCACCAAACGGTCCAGCCTGGCGATCCTGGGCGTGACGTTGGCCGTCATGTTCGTCGCGGTCCTCATGCTGATCGCCGCCATGGCGCTCGCGGTGGTCATCACGGTGTGGATGGTCCGCTGGTTCCTTGGCCTCTTCTGACGCAACCCCGCCACGTCCCCACCGAACTCGTCATCTCGGACGACGGGTGCGTGGATGGAGATGACGAGTTCGGCTGACGGCGGGCCACGGGTAGCGTTCGGGCATGACGGGCAAGGGGTCGGCGGCGAAGAAGGGCCAGAGTGGTGCGAGCGAGCTGCGCGCCGTCGACGGACGTGTGCCGGGCCGCCGGGGCCTGGCTACCCGCCAGCGCCTGCTCGACCACACCGCCGAGCTGCTGGCCACCACCAGCTACCGCGACCTGACGGTCGTCGACATCGCCCGCGAGGCCGGGACCTCGCCGGCGACCTTCTACCAGTACTTCCCCGACGCCGAGTCGGCCCTGGTGGCCCTGGCCGACGAGCTGGTGGGGGAGGCCCGTG
>CAJANQ010000146.1 GCA_903941145.1 uncultured Actinomycetes bacterium | reverse complement strand
TATCGCAGCTCGTCGAGCACCTGTAGCGAGTGGTCGTCGCCGCGGCCGACCGAGGCCGTGGCCCACTGGCCGACGCCGTCCACCACCAGCACGGCCGCATGGTCGAACGGCGACGGGTAGTAGGCCGCCGCTGCGTGGCTGCGCTGGTGGTCCAGGTACCGGACCGGCACGTCGGCCGTCGCGCCAACCGACCGCAGCATGGTCTGGACCCGCCTGCCCACACCGAGCTGGGCACCGAGGCTGGCGGGCATGTCGCGGGCGAACGACATGAGCCCTTTGGGACCCTGCGCCCGCTGTGCCGTGAACTGCCGGCCCAGCACGTTGAGCGGCTTCTCGAAGTAGGCGACTGCACTGAGCTCGTCGACGGTCAGGCCGGCGGTGGTCAGGCACGAGGTCAGGGCGTGGACCGGCATGGAGCAGTCACGGGGGACCCGGGTGAACCGGTCCTCCTGGGCGGCGGCCACGACCACGCCATCAGCGACGAGCGCCGCGGCCGAGCCCTCCGACCCGCAGCTGATGCCGAGCACCACCGTGGGGTCGCCGTCGAGGTCGAACGGGTCGCCTTCGACCTCGGCGTCGAGGATCGAGTCGCTCACGCCGTGGCCGCCATCGCGGGTACCCGCGGGAGCGTCACGAAGAGTGCCTGCACGGCCAGCAGCTCACGCGGGTTGTGCGACAGGCCGCTGCACAGCGCCTGGACGCGGTCGGCCACGTCGACGAACGCCGCGGTGCTGCCGCCGGCCGCCGCGGCGTCCCGGTAGCGGGCCACCAGCGTGGCGAGGCCGGACCTGAGCTCGTCGGTGCGGAGTCGGCGCTGCTCACGGGCGTGGCGGGCCTCCATCGCCTTGAGGTCGCCCTTGCGCACTTTGGCACCGGTGGCGGTGACCTGCGCCTCGAACACCGCGACCTCCTCGGCCTGACGTGCAGCGAGCGGCTCGAGCACCTCGTCGATGCTGCCCATGAGCTCGTCGACCAGGGTCATGGCGGTCGCACCCGTGCCGTCGAGCTGCTCGGCGGCCCGGTACCAGGACTCGCGGCGGGCGGCGACATGGGGGTCGGAGGCCAGCAGCCGGGCACGGTCGAGGCTGCCGCCCGACGCTGCGGCAGCGACCTGTGCGGCCACCGGGTCCACGCCCTCGGCCACGAGCCGCTCGGCCAGGACGTCAGCGGGCACGGCGGCGAAATCGATCCGGACGCACCGCGACTCGATGGTCACCAGGTCGCGCGGCAGCTCCTCCGCGGTGAGCACGAAGACGGTCGAGGGCGGCGGCTCCTCGATGCTCTTGAGCAGCATCGGGGCCACGCCGCCGAGCAGCTGGGCGTCCACGACCAGGATCACGCGCAGACCGCCGGCCGGCGCCGAGGTGGCGGCCAGGTTCACGACCTCACGGGCCTGGTCCGCGCTGATCGTGGCGCCCTCACGCTCGACCACGTGCAGCGCGACGTGGGTCTCGGCCCCGACCTGCGTGCGGAGCAGTTCGGCGTCGTCGCCCGTCGCGCCCGAGGCCGCAAGGAGCAGGTCGGCGGCGAACGCCCGTGCCGCCTCACGCGTGCCGGAGCCCTCGGGGCCGGCGAGCAGGTAGGCGTGGACCGGTGCAGCGACTGCGGACTGGAGCTGGGCGACCGGGCCCGGCTGGCCCACCACCTCTGCCCACAGGTCGCTGTTCATAGGTCGAGTCCTAGCCGATCGGCGACGGCGGAGCGGAC
>CAJANQ010000145.1 GCA_903941145.1 uncultured Actinomycetes bacterium | reverse complement strand
GGACGACGACGCCACGTTCGAGACCGAGACCCCGGCCGAGGCCGCGGCACGCGCCGCCGAGGACGAACCGCTGCCCGCCGACGACGAGCCGGTCCCGGTGTCCGACGTCGTCGAGCGCGCCGGCTGGCGGTCCAAGCTGTTCCTTGTGGCAGTTGTCGCGGTCGTGCTGGTCGGACTTGCCGCGATCGTGCTGGGCATCCTGGCCTCGGGCTCGGACTCGCCGACCAGCACCACGGTGCGGCCCACGACGACCACGACCACGTTGGGGACCTCCTCCACGACGGTGAGCACGCTCCCGGTGGTCACGGTGCCGAGCACGCTCCCGCCGACCCCGGCCCCACCGGTCACCGCCGCCACGACTGCTCCTGGTAACTGAGGCCGTGCGGACCGCCACGCCCGAGCTGGTCACGCCGGCCGAGTTCGTCCGTCGTCGCCGTCGCACGACCGAGCTGGGTCTGCTGGTCCTGGCGGGCCTGATCATCGGCGGTGCCTACGCCTTGGCCAGCCTGGGCCGGAACTCGTCGCTCCCGGCCGACGTCGGCCTGTTCCTCATGGGCATCTTCGGGCTCGTGGTGGCGGCGCACCTGGCCGTCCGGCGCTTCGCCCCGGCCGCCGACGCGCTCTTCCTCCCGCTGGCCGCGCTGCTCAACGGGCTGGGCTACGTCTTCATCTCCCGGCTCGACACCGACCTGGCGGCCAAGCAGCTGGGCTGGACGCTCGTCGGCATCGGGCTCTTCGTCCTGACGCTCGCCGTCGTGCGCGACATCCGGGTCCTGCAGCGCTACCGCTACACGTTCGGGCTCATCGGGTTCGTCCTGCTGGTGCTGCCGCTCGTCCCGGGCATCGGCCGCAACATCAACGGCTCTCGGATCTGGGTGGCGATCGGCCCCGTGAGCTTCCAGCCCGGCGAGTTCGCCAAGATCGCGCTCGCCATCTTCTTTGCGGGCTACCTGATGGACCGCCGGGAGCTGCTGGGCACCGCGACGTTCCGGGTCGGCCCGTTCAACGTGCCGCACCCCCGGTACTTCGGCCCGGTGCTGTTGGCGTGGGGCCTGTCGCTCGTGGTGATGATCTTCCAGAAGGACCTGGGCTCGGCCCTCCTGTTCTTCGTGCTGTTCGTCGTCATGCTCTGGGCCGCCACCGGCCGGGCCAGCTACCTGGTGGCCGGCGGCGTGCTGTTCGGGGCCGGGGCGTTCGCCAGCTGGGGCGCGTTCTCCCACGTGCAGACCCGGGTGTCGGTCTGGCTCGACCCGTGGGCCGACCCGAGCGGCAAGGGGTACCAGATCATCCAGTCGGCCTACGCGCTGGCCTGGGGCGGCACGACGGGGACGGGCATCGGCCTGGGCATCTCGGGCCGCATCCCCTACCAGGAGACCGACTTCATCTTTGCGATCATCGGCGAGGAGCTCGGACTGCTCGGTGCCACGGTCGTGCTGTGCACGTTCCTGCTGCTGGCCGGCTCGGGGCTGCGGGTGGCGCGGGTGGCCGGCGAGACCTTCGAGGGGTTGCTGGCTATCGGCCTGACCACCCTCCTCGCGGTGCAGGCGTTCATCATCGTGGCGGGGGTGACCCGGCTCCTGCCGCTCACCGGCGTGACCCTGCCGTTCGTCTCGTACGGCGGGTCGTCGCTCGTCGCCAACTACGTGCTGCTCGCGCTGCTGGTGCGGATCTCTGCCACCGTGGACCAGCGCCCGCCCCGGCCGGTGTCTGGATGAGGGC
>CAJANQ010000144.1 GCA_903941145.1 uncultured Actinomycetes bacterium | reverse complement strand
GACGGCCGTCGGCCAGGTCGGCGCGCTCGTCGAGCAGCACGTGGTCGACCCAGCGCCGAAGCCCAGGGGTGGCCACCTCGTCGAGGTCGTCGGTGAGGGACTCGTACCTGGCCACGAGCGTCGGCACGACCAGCTCGAACCAGGCCGAGAGCCGCTCAGGGGTGCTCGTCAGCGCGGCCACGGCGGCCAGGGTGCGGTCCCAACCGGCGGGGCCAGAGGTGAGCGTGTCCACGTCGAGGTGGCGGAGCTCGGGCAACCGGTCACGCAGCACCTCGGCGTGCCAGCCGTGGTGCTGCGACTGCACGGCCCAGGCCACGCGGACGTCAGGCTCGGCGGTCGAGGGGACCCATCCCCCGCTGACCGCGAACAGCTCCGACTCCACCCAGCGCAGTTCACCCAGACGTCGGGCCAGGCCCCACAGTCCGTCGACGCTGCTGTTGCCGGCACCGAGGTCGTTCGTCATGCGGTCCGCAGCATACGGGCGCGTTCCACCCTGCACGGAGGTCGCAACTTTTTGTACGCTCTCACCGGCATGCCCAGGTCCACCCCCCTCTCTACGACCGACGACGCCGCGTGGCGCGGGTTCCTCCGCGCCCATGACACGGTGCTGGACAAGATCGACGCCGATCTGGAGGCCGAGGCCGGTCTGTCGCTCGGCGAGTTCGAGGTCCTGGACCACCTGTCGTCGGCCCCCGACCACCAGCTCCGCATGAACGAGCTGGCCTCGCTGACCCGTCTGTCCCCCAGCGGTCTGACCCGACGCTTTGACGCCCTGGTGCGGCGCGGCTGGGTGACCCGGTCCAAGGCGGCGCAGGACGGTCGCGGCATCCTGGCCGGCGTCACGGTCAAGGGACTCTCCAAGGTGGCGGAGGCACGGCCGGTGCACGCCCGGGCGGTGCGCACCCACTTCCTGGGGCGGCTCAACCCCGCCCAGGTCACGGCGCTGAGCACGATGCTCGGCGACGTCCTCGCCGAGCAGTAGCAGTCCCGCTACTGCTTCCCGCCGACGTGCGGGCGATAGCGGTTGGTGATCGGGACCCGGCGGTCCCGGCCGAACGCCTTCTCCGAGATCCGGACGCCGAGCGGCGACTGGCGGCGCTTGAACTCCGCAACGTCGATGAGCCGCACGATGCGCTCCACCACGGCGGGGTCGACCCCCTCGGCCACGAGCTCGTCGACCGAGCGGTCCCCGTCGACGTACCCGGCGATGATCGGGTCGAGCACCTCGTAGGGCGGCAGGCTCTGGTCGTCGCGCTGGTCGGGCCGGAGCTCGGCGGACGGCGCCTTGGTGAGCACCGACTCGGGGACCACCTCGCCGGACCGGTTGCGCCAGCGGCAGAGCTCGTAGACGAGCAGCTTGGGCACGTCCTTGATGACGGCGAACGCACCGGCCGTGTCGCCGTAGAGGGTGGAGTACCCGACAGCCGTCTCGCTCTTGTTGCCGGTGGTGAGCACCAGCCAGCCGAACTTGTTGCTCAGCGCCATGAGCGTGACACCACGGAGCCGCGACTGGAGGTTCTCCTCGGTCAGGTCCGGCTCGCGGCCCTCGAACGACTCGGCGAGCATCGACTCGAACGCGTCGTGCGCCTCGCCGATGGCGATGGTGCGGTGCTCGATACCGAGCCGCTCCGCCAGGTCCTGTGCGTCGGACACCGAGTGGCCCGTCGAGTAGCGCGACGGCATGAGCACCCCGTGGACGTGCTCCGGCCCGAGCGCGTCGGCCGCGACCGCCGCCACGATCGACGAGTCGACGCCGCCCGAGAGTCCGATCACGACGTCGCGGAACCCGTTCTTGCCGACGTAGTCGCGGACCCCGAGCACGAGTGCTCCCCAGACCTCGGCCAGCCGGTCGAGCGGTTCGGCCAGCACCGGCGCGTCCAGCGCAGGAAGGTCGCCGGCCACCGTCGGCACCTCCACGACGGTCCCCTCGACCATCCCGGGCGGCGGCGCGGCAACGGGCACGTCGACCACCTGCACCGACTCGGCGAACCTGGGCAGCTCGGCCACCAGGTCGCCGTCAGAGTCCACGACCATCGAGCCGCCGTCGAACACGAGCTCGTCCTGGCCGCCGACCAGGTTCACGTAGACGACCGGCACGCCGACCTCGGCCACACGGCGGCGCAACATGTCCTGGCGCACGACCTGCTTGCCGGTGTGGAACGGCGAGGCGTTGACGTTCACGACGAGCGAGGCACCGGCGCGAACTGAGGCGGCCACCGGGCCGTCGTCGACCCAGACGTCCTCGCACACGCTCAGGGCCACGGTGACGCCGTTGACACGCAGGAGCGGCTGCGACGGCGGGCCGGCGTCGAAGTACCGCTTCTCGTCGAACGGCCCGTAGTTGGGCAACGCCTGCTTCCGGTACGACAGCAGCATGCGGCCCCCGTGCAGGACCGCTGCGGAGTTCCACGGGCCGTCCAGGCCGTCGTGAGGGTCCGCGCCCATGTGGCGGTGCCCCTCCACCCAGCCGACGACGACGGCGCACCGGCCGACGGTCCGCGCCGCCAGGTCGGCAATGGCTGCGTGGGAGTCGTCGACGAACCCGGGGCGCAGCAGCAGGTCCTCCGGCGGGTACCCGGTGACGGCCAGCTCGGGCAGCACGACCAGGTCGGCGCCGGCCGCCTCGGCCTGGCTCCAGGCGTCGACCATCTTCTCGACGTTGCCGGACAGGTCGCCCACGCACAGGTCGAGCTGGGCCAGCGCGACGCGGACTCGGGGGCGGTCAGAGGAACCAGTCATCGGGGGCAGCGTAGAAGACGGGGCGGAACGCGCCACGGGGGCCCCGAAGGACCCCCGTGGTCAGTACCTCCCGGCCAGGGCCGGGTGGACGGTCAGCTGCGTCAGATGGCGGAGCAGACCGTGTTGGTGATGAGCCGCGTCACGATGTACGGGTCACAGTTGGCGTTGGGACGACGGTCCTCGATGTAGCCCTTCTTGTCCAGGGCGACCTGCCACGGGATGCGGATCGAGGCACCACGGTCGGAGACGCCGTAGCGGAACTCCGAGTAGTGGGCCGTCTCGTGGAGACCGGTGAGGCGGTCCTCGAAACCATGGCCGTAGCCCTCGAGGTGCTCCTCGACCTTGCCCGGGCCGCCAATGGCCTCGCACGCCGCGATGATCGCGTCGTAGTTCTCCCGCATCTCCTTGGTGGAGAAGTTGGTGTGGCAGCCGGCGCCGTTCCAGTCGCCCTTGATCGGCTTGGCCGAGATCGACGCGTTCACGCCGAAGTCCTCTGCCACGCGGTAGAGCAGGAAACGAGCCATCCAGAGGTGGTCAGAGACCTCGACCGGGCCGACCGGGCCGACCTGGAACTCCCACTGACCGAGCATGACCTCGGCGTTGGTGCCACAGATGGCGAGCCCAGCGTCCATGCAGGCCTCGGTGTGGGCCTCGACGATCTCGCGACCGGCGATCTCCACGGCGCCGACGCCGCAGTAGTACGGGCCCTGGGGGGCCGGGTAGTAGTAGCCCTCGGTGGGCCATCCGAGCGGACGACCCTCCTTGAAGAACGTGTACTCCTGCTCCAGGCCGAACAGCGACTCGTGAGCGGCGTACTTCTCGGCGACCTCGACCAGCGCGGCGCGGTGGTTGGTCGGGTGCGGCTCCATGGTGCCGGGCAGCAGCACGTCGCAGAGCACCAGGATGTCGCCGGGGTTCCGCAGCGGGTCCGGGCACTGGAAGACCGGACGCAGCACGCAGTCGGAGTCGTGGCCGGCGGCCTGGTTGGTGGACGAACCGTCGAAGCCCCAGATGCCGGGCTCCTTGCCGTCCTCGATGATCTTCGTCTTGGACCGCATCATCGGCACGGGCTCCGTGCCGTCGATCCAGATGTATTCAGCCCGATACGCCACTGAGGCCACCCTTCAGATGAGTTGCACCGGTCGTCGGCTGACGACCGGTCTGTACCTTTCCACGCCCAGCGACCCCCCAACAACAACGGGGGACGCACGGCGACGGGGAGAGACTGCCCCGCGGCGTTTTCCCGGCCGTTGCCCCTTTGTTACGGGCGCGTGAACTGGCCGGCCGCCCACTTTTGGGCAGGACGGCGCGGCTGACAGGATGGCCGCATGGATCAGGACCACCAGCAGAACTACGTGCTGCGGACCATCGAGGAACGTCGAGTCCGTCTGGTGCGCCTGTGGTTCACCGACGTGCTCGGCCAGCTCAAGTCCGTCGCCATCTCCCCGGTCGAGCTCGAGACCGCGTTCGACGAGGGCATCCAGTTCGACGGCTCGGCCATCGACGGCTTCAGCCGCGTGCAGGAGAGCGACGTGCTGGCGTTCCCCGACGCCAACTCGTTCCAGCTGATGCCCGGCGTCGCCGACGGCGACGAGCTGACGGCGCGGATCTTCTGCGACATCACCAACCTCGACCGCACCCCCTTCCAGGGCGACCCGCGCCAGGTCCTCAAGCGCAACCTCTCTGCGGCGGCAGCGGCCGGCTTCCAGTTCATGGCGGCCCCCGAGGTCGAGTTCTTCTACCTGTCGGCCGACGACCTGGGCGGCACGCCGGTCCCGCTCGACAACGCCAGCTACTTCGACCTCACGACGTTCGACGAGAACTCGAACATCCGCCGCAAGACCATCCAGCGGCTCGAGGCCACCGGCATCCCGGTCGAGTACTCGTTCCACGAGGACGCTCCTTCCCAACACGAGATCGACCTTCGCTACGCGGACGGCCTCACGATGGCCGACAGCGTCATGGCGCTCCGGATGATCGTCCGGGAGGTCGCCATGGCCTCCGGCGTCCACGCCACGTTCATGCCCAAGCCGATGGAGGGCGTGCAGGGCTCCGGCATGCACACGCACCTGTCGCTCTGGTCGGGCGACTCCAACGCGTTCTGGGACCCCGAGGACCAGTACGGCCTGTCGGTCGTCGCCAAGGGCTTCATCGCAGGCCTGCTGCACCACGCCCGTGAGGTCACTGCGGTCACCAACCAGCTCGTCAACTCGTACAAGCGCCTGATCGCCGGGTTCGAGGCCCCCGTCCACGTGTCGTGGGCCCGCAACAACCGGTCGGCCCTCGTCCGTGTCCCCGTGACCAAGCAGGGCAAGGAGGACCAGGACACCCGTCTCGAGTACCGGTCCCTGGACCCTGCGGCCAACCCGTACCTGGCGTACTCGGTCATCCTTGCCGCCGGGCTCAAGGGCATCCGTGAGGGCTACGAACTGCCGGCCGAGGCCAGCACGAACCTGTTCGACGAGGGCAGCGCGTCGGGTGGTGAGCTCCTCCCGCAGAACCTGTCGATCGCCCTCGACGAGATGGAGCGCTCCGAGCTCGTGCAGGAGGCGCTCGGCGAGCACATCTTCGAGTGGTTCCTGCGCAACAAGCGGGCCGAGTGGGACGCCTACCGCTCCCACGTCAGCTCGTTCGAGATCCAGCGCTACCTGCGGAGCTGGTAGTCGCGATGAACCCGCTGCTCCTCTGGCCCGACCCCCCGTCGCCCGACGTCGTGCGCGTGCTCGACCTGGCCGGCGTGCCATGGAAGGCCGCCGGCGACGAGGCCTCGGCCCGGGCCGGCTCGTGGTCGGGCGCCGTCGTCGTGGCCGACGACGACCCGGACGCAGCATTCGCGATGGCCCGCACGCTGCGACGGAGCGACCTGGCGATCGCCCCGCTGCTGCTGGTCGTGCGGGGCACGCACGTGGGTGACCTGGTCGACCGCCACGACGTGTTCGACGACTTCTGCGTCTCGCCGTTCCACCCCACCGAGCTCGAGGCACGGGTCCGGCACCTGCTCGCCCGCGAGCCCGGCGTCGACCTGGGACCAGAGGTCATCCACTACGAGGGGCTCGTCCTGAACGTCGAGACCTACCAGGCCGCCATCAACGACCGGCCGCTCGACCTCACCTACATGGAGTACGAGCTGCTCAAGTTCCTGGCCATGAACCCGGGCCGCGTCTACACCCGTGAGGTCCTGCTCTCGCAGGTGTGGGGCTACGAGTACTACGGCGGCGCCCGGACGGTCGACGTCCACGTGCGGCGGCTGCGGGCAAAGCTCGGCGAGGAGCACGCGGCGCTCATCCAGACGGTCCGCTCCGTCGGCTACAAGTTCGGCGAGTCCCGCTGGAACAGCTGACCTGACGGGCCGTGGCCCGCGGCAGGTGCACGTGGGCGGCCGGACGGGTCAGGGGTCAGGTCAGGACGGGGTCGTCAGACGTTCGTCTCGATGAGCTCGGAGCCCTCGTGGCGGTACTCGCCCTCCTTGCGGAGCGAGTGGCCAAGGACGACCGAGAGCACACCGCCGGTGATGATGAAACCCACCGGGAGCACGACGAACAGTGTGACGAGGATGATGAGAGCGCCAAGCACGGACTGAGTCTGCCGCACCGGCGCCCCAGAGGCCAGCCTTCACGGCCGGCCGGACCACTCAGCCCGTGTAGGCGACGACCTCGATCTCGACGCGCGCTCCGAACGGAAGGTTCGCCACGGCGATGGTCGAGCGGGCCGGACGCGGGTCGGCGAAGAACTCGCGGTACTGCTCGTTGAGGGCCGGAAAGTCGTCCATGTCGGTCAGGAACACGGTGGCCTTCACGACCTGCGACCGCTCGACGCCCTGGTCGGTCAGGACCTTGTCGAGGTTCACCAGGACCTGGGAGATCTGGCCCTCGAGGGTCTCGGCCATGCCGTCAGGGCCCAGGCCGATCTGACCGGAGACGAACACCAGGTCGCCGGCGCGGACTGCAGGTCGGTAGATCGGGGTCTCGTCGGTCATGGAAGATCCTGTTCGTTCGGTCCGGGGCGGACGGCGGTCGGGTCAGCCGGCGGTTGCCGGCGAGGCGGGCAGCAGCGTACCGGTCGGCCAGACGGTCGGGCAGCCCTGGAGCCGCCAGACCGCTGCGGCCGTCGCCGCGAACACTGCGTCGCTCACCCGGCAGGCCTCGGCCGGGCCGTCGCCCGCCACGACCACCTCGACGTGCGGCATGTCGGCGGCCCGCAGGACCCCGAACGACCGGACGGTCAGGTCGGCGACCTCGCCGTCAGGGGTCACGGTCAGCGACTCCGACGTGACCCAGCTGAGCGCCATGTGCACTGCACCGATGCAGTACGACCGCACGACGACCTCGTCGAGGACCTCGCCGCCGTCGACCTCTACCCGGACCTGGCCGTCGGCCACGCGGACGGTGGCACGACCACCGTGGACCGGGTCCACGACGGTCACGGCGTCGCCGTCCACCGACACGTAGTCCGACGGTGCGCCGGCGGCAGCGACCAGCGCGGCGGCCTCGGCCCACCCGGCCGCACGGACGGCGCTGCTGACGGGCGGTCCCGGCACCTCGACCAGCTCGACCTCGAGCCCGGGTGCCACGGCGGCGATGCCCGCAGCGACCCCGTCGGCAGCAACTACCCGTATCTGACCCGTCCCGTCGGTGCGCATCCCGCCGGCGACCGGTGTCCGCTTGAAGCCGTGGCGGGCCACGTCCTCCCTCGACCACAGCGCCAGGACCGGCTGCCCGTGCTCGTCGGCCAGCGCCCGCGC
Source organism: uncultured Actinomycetes bacterium (assembly GCA_903941145.1). Classification (GTDB taxonomy): domain Bacteria; phylum Actinomycetota; class Acidimicrobiia; order Acidimicrobiales; family Microtrichaceae; genus CAJANQ01. Next base: position 12,426 of record CAJANQ010000144.1, on the reverse strand, counting down.
CGCGGCCGGTAGCTCCGAGCCGCGCTTGGCGCCGAACGCGCCGCCGTTGGCCGCCGCGGGTGCCGACGAACCGCCGGGCTCGCACCACGAGGCGTCGGTCTCGACGTAGGCCGCCTCGACCCAGCAGGTGGCGAGCGACGCGGCCCACTCCCCTTCGGGGACCTCGAGCGGCGGCGACGCCGGCTCGGTGGTGCGACGGCCCTGGACCTTGCCGGCCGCCTGACGCGCCGCGTGGAGCGTGGGCCCGACGGTCCAACCGCCCTCGCCGTCGGGCACGGCGACCAAGGCGCCGTCGGGCACGGTGTCGGCGGCAAACCCGGCACGGCCCAGACTGACCTCGGTCCCCACCCGCTGGGGCACGCCGCACTCGACCGTCGCCCGTGCGGTGGCAGCGTCGAGGTCGCGGGCCTCCAGCGCGGCGAACGGGTCGCCCGACCGCTGGAGCTCCCAGGCCTCGACCACGGTCTGCCAGCCGGTGCAGCGGCACAGGTGGGCCGCGAGTGCCCGCTCGGCGTCCGCCACGGTGGCACCGGGCTTCTTGTCGTCGAGCGCCACGAGCCGGGTCACGATCCCAGGCGTGCAGACGCCGCACTGGCTCCCGCCGCACGCCGTGACGGCCGCGGCCCAGCGGTCCCGCACCTGGGCGTCGAGCCCGTCGAGGGTGGTGACGGACCTGCCGGCGACGCGACGCGCCGGGGTCACGCAGGACACCCGGGCCTGACCGTCGACCAGCACCGTGCAGCAGCCGCACTGGCCCTGCGGCGCGCAGCCGTCCTTGGCGGACTGCACACCGGCGTAAGTGCGGAGCACCTCGAGCAGCGTCGACCCGTCGTCGGGGACGCGCACGGTGCGGCCGTCGACCGTGAGCTCGAGCTCGGCCGACGGCACTCCGTCCTGGTTCGGTTCGTCGGTAGGTGCAGCGTGCATGTGGTCCTCCGTCAGGGCCCCGGCGACGGTCGCTGAGGACCTGCTCGGTCCGCAGCGCCTCCGGCGTCGTTCCGGGAGCACCGGACGGTAGCGTCGGCGCCGATGCACCGGCACCCCGCCCCTGACCCTGACGGCGACGCACGCGCCGTTGAGGGACTTTCGCGCCGCACCCTGCTGCAGGGTGCAGCCGTCGCGGCCGGTGCCAGCCTTGCCCTCACGGCGTGCGGCGGTGGCGAGAGCGAGTCCCGGCCGGTCCCGGCGGCGCTCCAGCTGTCCCCGCTCTTCCCGGTCAAGTCCCCCCACGTCGTGGCGGGTACTCCGACTCGGCTGCCGTTCGCCGTCACCAACTCGCGCAACGTCCCCCAGTCGCTGCCGGTACAGCAGGCGGTGTTCAACCTCGAGGTCGACGGCAACGAGGTCGTCGGGTCCGTGACCGCGCCGGTCCGCAGCGACGGCGTGCCGTACCCGTACCTCCCGGCAACGCTCACCTTCCCCGAGCCCGGCGTGTACGACGTCGTGGCCCGGGTCGGCAACGACCGTCTGTCGGTCGCCGTGCAGGCCTACGACCGGACCGAGGTCGGCCCCCCGCAGGTGGGCGAGGCCCTTCCTCCGGTCGACACGCCGACGACCCTCCGGTCGCTCGAGGTCAGCCCGGTGTGCTCGCACGTCCCGGCGTGCGGGCTGCACGAGTTCAGCCTGGCCCAGCTCGTCGGCCGCGGCCGGCCGGTCGCCGTCGTGCTCGCCGCCCCGGCGTTCGCCACCACGGACGCCGACCGCACGATGCTGGACCTGGTGCTCGAGGCGGTGCCCCAGCACCCCGAGGTCGTCGTCCTGCACTCCGAGGTCTACAAGAACCCAAAGGACGTGCGCCGGCTGTCCGAGGCGGCCATGGCGCCGCTGACCGACGCCTACAAGATGAAGTACGCCCCGGCGCTCTTCATCACGAACAGCGCCGGGATCCTGGTGGCGCGTGCCGACACGGTCGTCGACCGGGTCGAGCTGTCGGACCTGCTCAACCTGGCCAAGTAGCCCGGACGGCCGGCTACCACCAGTGGTGGCCGTCGGCGGGGTCCGGCGGCCGGCCGACCCCGAACTCCTCACGGACCTCGGCCAACGGACGGTCGAACAGCGCCATGTGGTCGACCAGCGAGAAGTCGGCCGTGCAGGCAGCACCCCGCTCCATCTCCTGGCCCAGCAGTTCGGCCGCCCCCGGGGTCGCCAGAATCCCCGCCTCGGCGGCCGACGACTCGGACCCGGCGAACCCGGCCTCGTGCACCACGAGCGACGCCAGGAGTGCGCCCCGGTTGACGTCGTTGTCGTCCATCGCCATCTGGAACGCGCTCAGGGCGATCTCGCCGGGGCCCGTCGGGGCGATGCCGGCGATGACGTGGGTGGTGTCGTGGGCCACGAACCAGTGGTTCATGGCCGACCCCTGGAGACCGGGCAGCGTGAGCCCGGCCCGGTCGTAGAAGTCCACCAGTCCTCGCCCGACGGTCCCGGCCGGCAGGTCGGCCAGGGCGAGCATCCGAGCGGACAGCTCCGGTTCGGGGTCGAGCGTGACCGGCACCGGCCGCAACGTCGGCTCATGGCGCAGCGCCAGGTTGGCGTCGAGGAACCTCGAGAAGTCGGCGGCCGCCGCGCCGACGCCCTGGTCGGCAAGGTCCCGCAGCATCTGCAGGTCCGGGCCCTCGAAGTCGAGCGCTGCGCCGTACTCCTCGACGCGGTCGACCTGCGCGGCCGTGAGCGGGTGCCGACAGAGCTCCAGGGTCAGCAGCACCTCGTGGAACCGGCGACGCGCCACCGGGTCGACCACGGCCTCCGCGACCTCGGTCGGACCAAGCGGTCCGACGTGGCCCACCAGGTCGTCGCGGTGCCAGAGGTGCCGAACGAGCGCGTCGAGGACGACGAGCTGCTCGTCGGAGGGACCACCGTCGACGTCGATGCCGCCCAGCAGGCCGCGGACGAACGGTTCGACCAGTTCAGGGGCGAGGGAGAACTGCACCGCTCCCCCTGGCCGGACTTGGTCAGCTGAAGGACTGGCCGCAGCCGCAGGTGCGTTCGGCGTTCGGGTTCGTGATGGCGAAGCCCGACTGGTCCAGGCCGTCCTTGTAGTCCAGCGTGGCGCCGGTCAGGAGCTGGGCGCTGGAGGGGTCCACGACGACCTTCACCTTGCCGTACTCGACGGTGACGTCGTCAGTGGCGATGTCGGTGTCGAAGAACATCTCGTAGGAGAAGCCGGAGCAGCCGCCGGGGCGCACGGCCACGCGGAGCGCAAGGGCCTCGTCGCCCTCGGCCTCGATGAGCTGGCCGACCTTGGTGGTGGCGTTGTCGGTGAGGGTGATCATTGGGGTCCTCCTGCAAGAACTCTGGACGCACACTTCGGGCCGTACACGTCGACCGTCAGGGTAGCGGGCACAACCCGGAACGGGGAAGGCAGCTTCCCGCAGGGCGCCGGACCACGGCACGTCGGTAGATTGGCGGCGTGGACACCCCGGTCGGACCGCCGACGCCAGAGCACCTCATGGAACTGTTGCGCGGCGTCGTCGACCCCGAGCTGGGGGCCGACATCGTCGAGCTCGGCATGGCCCGGGGCGTGCAGGTCCACGACAACGGCCACGTGCAGGTCGAGATTGCGCTCACGACCGCCGGCTGCCCGCTGCGGGCCCAGATCCAGAAGGACGTGCGGGCACGGATCGTGTCGCTCCCCGGAGTGACCAGGGTGACGATCGACTGGGGCGAGCTGAGCCCCGACGAGAAGGCCCGGGCCATGGACCGGGCCAGGCTCAAGATCGCCGAGCGGCCCGAGTCGACCACCATCCCGTCGACGACCAAGGTCCTCATGGTGGCGTCCGGCAAGGGCGGGGTCGGCAAGTCGTCGGTCACCGTGAACCTGGCCGCGGCGATCGCCTCGACCGGTCGCACCGTCGGCGTGCTCGACGCGGACATCTGGGGCTTCTCGGTCCCGCGGATGCTGGGCCTCGACGGCCGGCTCGCCACGGTCGAGGGCACCGCCAAGATCCAGCCCCACGAGCTGCCGTGCGGGGCCGGGCTCCTGCGGGTGGTCTCGATGGGCTTCCTGGTCGAGGAGGAGGGCTCGGCGCTCATGTGGCGCGGCCTGATGCTCAACCGCGCCGTCCAGCACTTCCTCGAGGACGTCGAGTGGGGCGACCTGGACTACCTGCTGATCGACATGCCGCCCGGGACCGGCGACGTGCAGATGGGCCTGGCACGGATGCTGCCCCGGTCAGAGGTGCTGGTGGTCACGACCCCCGCCACCGCCGCCCAGAAGGTCGCGGTGCGTGTGGTCGACATGGCCCGGAAGAACTACCTGCGGATCGTCGGCGTGGTCGAGAACATGTCGGTCTACGTCGACGACGACGGCAACGAGCACCGGATCTTCGGGTCGGGCGGCGGTGCCCGTCTGGCTGAGGAGGCCGGGGTCCCGCTCGTGGCCGAGATCCCGATCGAGCCGGCGGTGTCCGAGGGCGGCGACGCAGGCAGCCCGGCGTCGCTAGGTCAGGGTCCCGCCGCCGACGCGTTCAGGGCGCTCGCTGCGCTGCTCGTCGACGAGCTGGTCCCGCCGGTGGACCTGGCTGGCTGCTCGGCCCGGCTGTTCGACGCGGTGGACGCTGCGCTGGCGGCCGCCGACGCCACCGACTGAGCCGGCGTCAGTCCGTCAGGTCCTCGTCGACCGGCTGGGCGGTGAAGGCGTCGTAGGTGCCGCCCGTGTGCTCGGGGTCGCCCGGCAGCACGATCCGGATGCCCGCCGACGACTCGCGCATGAGCGGGAGCACGGCCTCGACCTTGGGCAGCGAGCGGGCGTGGGCGAGCACCGCCGCGGCGCTCTCGAACCGGTCGAGCGCAACCAGCGTGCGCACCGTCGGGAAGATCATCGTGATCTCGCCCTCGTCGTGGCGGCGGAGCGCCTCGGCCGGGGTGAACCACCGGCTGGCGACGACCTCGCGGTCGTCGTGGAGCGGCTCCTGCTCCGGCGGGGCGGCCGCCACGAAGAACCGCGTGTCGTAGCGGCGAGGTGCGCCGAGCGGGGTCACCCAGCGCGAGAAGTAGTGGATGCCCGCGGTGTCGATGCGCAGGTCCTCGTCGCGCAGGACCTCGACCAGTCGCCGCTCCCCAGAGTCCACCGCGTGGCGGTGGCCGACGAACCGTTCGGCCACCACTGGGTCCGCGAACGACACGACCTGGCCCTCGCCGTCGACCGCGAGCAGGACGCCGGCCTCCTCGAACGACTCGCGCACGGCGGCCACCCAGTAGGCGAGTCCGCCGGCGGGCAGGTCCAGGTGCCGGGAGGCCTCGACGTCGGTGAGTCCAGCGCAGAGCGGCTCCACCTCGGCCAGGCCGTCGGAGGGGTCCACCGCACCGCCGGGGAACACGAACGCCCCGCCGACGAAGTCCGAGCGCAGGTTCCGCAGCAGCATGCAGACCTCCATGCCGGCCTCGCCGTCGCGCAGGAGCATGACGGTGGCGGCGTCTCGCACCGGCACGGAGTCCGGGTCGGGATGCTGGAGGTCCATCACGGCGGCCACCGTAGGCGGTGGCCGTCGGCCCGCACGTTGGCGGACCGGTGACGGTGAGTCAGCTGGCCGTCAGGAACAGCTCGGCGAACTCGCGGCGCTCGTTCTCGTTCATGCCGCCCCAGATGCCGTGCGGCTCACCGATGGTGACGGCGTACTCGAGGCAGTCGTCCTTCACCAGGCACGAGCTGCAGATGCTCTTGGCCTGACGCTCACGAGCGAGGCGCTCGACCTTGCGCTCGAAGTGGGGCGGAGGGAAGAAGACCGAGGCCTTCGGGCCCCTGCATGCCCCTGCGTCCTGCCATGCGTCCTGTGACTGTCGTGCGCTCATGGAGATCTCCCCTACGTCATTCCCTTTACGTCAAGGAAAGATATGGCTCTCTCAAGAGAGCGTCAAGGAGAAATTGCAGAAACAACTACTCGGTCGTGCTGGCCGCATCCTCGCCGCCGGGCTGGGCGTCGTCGGCACCTTCCTCTGCACCGTCCTCGTCGGCGCCCTTCCGGCGGTCCCGCATCTCCCGGTAGTCCATGGCCGCACCCTCGAGGGGCTCGACCTCGAGCACGAGCCCGTCGATGGCGGCGACGCGCACCGGGTCGCCCGCAGGGATCGGCGTCGCGCGGTTCGTGAGCGCCCGCCAAAGTGCGCCCTTGACCCGGACGGTGCCCTCGGGGTCGATGCCGGTGACGGCCTCGCCCTCCTCGCCCACCATCCACTCGCGGCCGACCGTCGGCGTTGCGAACCGCGTCCGCACCATCGCCGGCATGCCAGAGAACATCGAAACGCCCATGCCGATCAGGCCGGCGGCCAGGGCGAGCCACGAGGCCCGGTAGTCCGTGAAGAGGAACACCGACCCGACCGTGAACCCGACCATGGAGATGATCGTCCAAAGACGCGGCACGCCCGACTGCACGTCGATGCCGAACCCGACCATCGACAGCACCATCAGCACGAGCGCCCACGTCCGGTGCGGCAGCTCGGCGACGCCGTAGGCGCCGAGCACCAGGCACACCGCCCCGATGACGCCGGCCACGCCGACGCCGGCGGTGAAGAACTCGAACAGGAGCAGCCCCAGCGCGACCGTGAGCAGCAGGTAGGCCACCGAGGGGCTGGCGACCGTGTGGAACAGCTGGGTCAGCAGCGGCAGCTTGGAGAACCGGATCACGGTGACCGGCACCGTGCGGCGCTCCTCGCCCTTGTCGACGGTCTTGGTCTTCACGCCGTCGAGGGCGACGATGTGGTCGCCGATCGTGGGCGAGAACCGGTCGACGACGCCGAGCTTCACGGCCTGCTTGGCGTCGAGCACCTGGGTACGGGCCACCGCGGCCTTCCCGGTGAACAGACGGCCCGCCACCTCGGGCGAGACGACCTGCTGGCCAGCGTTGCCGAAGTCCGAGCCGGGCGAGATGCCCGAGTTCTCGGCGACCTGCACCAGCTGGGCGGCTGCGCCCCGGGCCGTGGCGCCCGACGGACCGATCCAGACCGACACGGGCACGCGAGAGTCCTTGATGACCGTGGCCAGCCGGTCGACGGTGGCGTCGTCGACCGCGGCACCAGCACTGTCGAGCTGGAGCAGCACCGCCGTGGCGCCAGGCGTCCGGTTGGAGCGGCCGATCTGCTCCTCGATGAAGTCGGCCTCGACCCGGTCAATGAGCCCGCCTACAGCGACCACGTCGACACAGCCGTTGCGGGTGCAGTCCGTCGCCGCACCGACCGGGGCGGACGACACTGCAGCCAGCGCGGTCGCGCCGGCCAGGACGACCAACACGGCCGCAGCCGTGCGGCGGGACCGACTCGCTAGTCTGCGCAACGCAACACCCTCCGAAGGGACATCGTGGATCCTGCGCAGTTTCTCACTGCATCAGGCGTGCTCATCGTCGCCGGGAAAGGTGGCGTCGGCAAAACCGCCGTGACGGCCGCCCTCGCCGTGGCCGCCTCGTCGGTCGGCGTCCGGACCCTGATCGTCGAGGTCGAGGGCAAGGGCGGCATGCCGGCGATGTTCGGCTCGGCCGGCCTCACCTACGAGGACGCCGTCCTCGTCCACGCCGCCGAGGAGCACGCCGACGGCGTCCACGGCGGGGTGACCGCACGCACGATCACACCTGACGACGCGCTGCTGGACTATCTGTCGTCGCACGGCCTCCAGCGGATCTCCAACCGGCTCGTCGCCAGCGGCGCGCTCGACCTGGTGGCCACCGCCGTTCCCGGCATCCGCGACATCCTGGTCCTGGGCAAGATCAAGCAGCTCGAGCAGACCGGCGAGTGGGACCTGATCCTCCTGGACGCCCCGGCGGCCGGGCACGCCATCACGTTCCTGCGGTCCGCCCGCGGCCTGGCCGACGCCGTGAAGGTGGGCCCGATCAACACCCAGGCCAACGACGTCCTCGAGCTGCTGTGCGACCCCACCCGCTGCCGGGTGGCGCTGGTGACCCTGCCCGAGGAGACCCCGGTCAACGAGGTCGTCGAGACCGCCTACAGCCTGGAGGACGAGGTCGGCGTGGCGCTGGGGCCCGTGCTCGTCAACGCCGTGTTCCCCGACCTGGCCGGGTTGGCCACCGACCCCGAGGACGCGGCCGCCAGCGCCGGCGTCACCCTGCTCGACGGCGAGGCCGACCTGCTGCGGGCCGCGGCCGAGTTCCGCTCGGAGCGGACCGCGCTCCAGCACCAGCAGCTCGACCGGATGGCCGAGGAGCTCCCGCTCCCGCAGGTCCGTCTGCCGTACCTCTTCACCTCCGAGCTGGGACGGGCCGAGCTCGACCTGCTCGCCGCCGCGGTCACCGACGGCATCCGCCACCTCGACGTGCCCGGGGTCGTCGCATGACCGGGCTGCCGACCAACGAGCTCGGCCAGGTCGTCGCCCGCTCCAAGGTCGTCGTGTGCTGCGGCTCCGGCGGCGTCGGCAAGACCACCACTGCCGCGCTCATCGCCATGGAGGCCGCCCGCAGCGGCCGTCGGGCGGTGGTCGTGACCATCGACCCGGCACGACGGCTCGCCGACGCACTCGGTCTCGAGGGGCTGACCAACGAACCGTCCCGCATCGACGGCGGCTGGCCCGGCGAGCTGTGGGCCCTGATGCTCGACACCAAGTCGACGTTCGACGGGCTCGTCCGCCGCTACTCGGCGACCGAGGCCCAGTCCGAGGCGATCCTCACGAACAACTTCTACAAGAACATCTCCGGGTCGCTGTCGGGCACGCAGGAGTACATGGCGACGGAGAAGCTCTTCGAGCTCGCGGTCGAGGGCGACTACGACCTCGTGGTCGTCGACACGCCGCCGACCCGCAACGCGCTCGACTTCCTGGAGGCGCCGCACCGGCTGGCCCACTTCCTCGACCACCGGCTCTACCGGGTCCTCACCGCGCCGACCAAGGGCTTCGTGAAGGCCGTCAACGTCGCCGCCCAGACGCTCGTGCGGGCGCTGGCCAAGGTGGTCGGCGCCGACGTGGTGGACGACGCGATCTCGTTCTTCCAGGCCTTCGAGGGCATGGACGAGGGCTTCAAGGACCGGGCCCGGCAGGTCGACGCCCTCCTGACCGACGACTCGACGGCGTTCGTGCTGGTCGCCTCGCCCAAGGCCGACACCGTGGTCGAGGCCGGCTACTTCGCCGAGCAGCTGCACGACCACCGCATCGAGGTGCGCGGCCTGATCGTCAACCGCATGCAGCCGTCGTTCGAACGGCCGGGGCACACCGAGGACGAGCTGGCGACCGGGCCCGACGCAGTGCGCCGACGGGCCGTCACCCTCTCGGAACGGCCGGGGGCCGAGGCGCTCGTCGACCACTACACCTGCCTGGCCGACGCCCGCGAGCTGGCCCGGGGCGAGGAGTCGCACCTGACCGGGCTGACCGACCGGGTCGCGCCGGCACCGGTGGTCCGGGTGAGCCTGCAACCGTTCGAGGTCACCGACCTCGCTGCACTCTCCGGCCTGGGCGACGTCGTCTTCGGACGCACCACCGTGTCACGGTAGGGTTCGCCCCATGCCTGGACGTACCGTGCTGGTGGCCACCGACGCCGACGAGGTCTTCGACGAGGTCGACGCCGCGCTCTCCGACGACCGGACCTCGGTCGCCCGGGTCCGCGCCGGCCGCGACGTCGTCGCCGCCATCCGCCAGCTCGAGCCGGCCCTGGTCGTGCTCGACCTGCAGATCGGCAACATGGGCGGCGTGGCCACCTGTCTGGCGATCCGCAACGAGGAGAGCGGCGGCCGGCTGGATCCGCAGCAGGTCCTCCTGCTCCTCGACCGTGACGCGGACGAGTACCTGGCCAAGCAGTCCGACGCCGACGGCTGGCTGGTGAAGCCGCTCGACGCAATGGGGCTCCGCCGGGCCGTCGCCGCCATCGCCTGACCGCTTTACCGTCCGGCGGGTCCGCCGGATACCATCACGGTCCACCACGGGTTGTGGCGCAGTTTGGCAGCGCGCCTCGTTCGGGACGAGGAGGCCGGGAGTTCAAATCTCCCCAACCCGACCATGTGGCAACGGCCGGGCCCTCGGGCCCGGCCGTTGCGCGTCCGGCAGGAGTCACAGGCCGAATTGTCAGGGTTTTGTTAAGCACGCTGCAGACCGGGCCGACACCTAGACCATGACCTACGAGGGAACCACCACTCAGGTGCGCACGGCGCGCACCGGCCGGGCACGCCGGCTCCTCGTGGTCCTCGCCGCCGTCGTCGCTGTCGCCAGCTTCAGCACCGTCCTCACCAGCTGCGAGTCCACCGCGGCGGACCGGTGGCAGGTGGCGGCGCTCGTCAACCAGTCCCGGGCCCAGGCCGGCCTCCGCCAGCTCCGGTCCAACGTCACGCTCGACGTCAAGGCCGACAAGTGGGCCCAGCGGATGCGCAACGTCTGCCAGATCAGCCACAGCCGTCTGGCCGACGGCGCGCCGTCGAACTGGCGCAAGCTCGGCGAGAACGTCGGCGAGGGCGCCACGATCCAGGCCGTCCACACCGCCTACCTGAAGTCGCCGGGACACCGGGCCAACATCATGGACCCCGCCTTTACCGAGATCGGCACGGCTGCGGTGTGGGGCAACTGCAAGGGCTGGAAGCGTGTGTTCACCGTGCAGGTCTTCATGGCGACCTGACGCCGGCCAACCGATCGGGAACCTGGACGACCGCCCCCTGGGAACCGGGGCGGTCGTTCCGCGTCCGGGCGTGGTCGGCGGCGGCCAGGACGTTCCGTAGGGTGGCGCCAACCTTCCTAGGGAGCACCCATGCAGATCGCCGAGTTCCAGCAGCTGATGGAGGACCTCTACGGAGAGGCCGACCGCGAGCGGGGCGTGCCCGCCACGGTGGCCTGGCTGTGCGAGGAGCTGGGCGAGCTGGCCCAGGCGGTCCGGAAGGGCACCGTCGAGGACCAGCGCCACGAGCTGGGCGACGTGCTGGCGTGGCTGGCGTCGCTGGCCAACCAGATCGGGCTGTCGCTCGAGGACGCGGCGAGCCGGTACGTCACCGACCCGCCGGCCTGAACCCGCACGGCCGGAGGTCCTGGCGGGTCAGCCCCGGGCAAGGAGTGCTTCGGCGACCTGGATCGCGTTGAGGGCCGCGCCCTTGCGCAGGTTGTCGTTCGACACGAACAGTGCCAGGCCGTGCTCCACCGACGAGTCGGTCCGGATGCGGCCCACGTAGGACGGGTCCTTGCCGGCCGCCTCGAGCGGCGTCGGCAGGTCGGCGAGCACCACGCCGGGAGCGCCGGCCAGCAGTTCCCGGGCACGGTCCGGAGAGATCGGCCGCGAGAACTCGGCGTTGATGGCCAGGGAGTGGCCGGTGAACACGGGGACCCGCACGCAGGTACCGGACACCCGCAGGTCGGGGAGGTCCAGGATCTTGCGGCTCTCGTTGCGGAGCTTCTGCTCCTCGTCGGTCTCCTCGGAGCCGTCGTCGACCACGTTGCCGGCCTTGGGCACGACGTTGCAGGCGATGGTCGCCGGGAACTTGGTGGCCGGGGGGAACTCCACCGCGCCGCCGTCGAAGGTCAGCGAGGCGCCCTGGCCGCCGAGCGCGTCGAGCTGGACTGCCAGCTCGTCGACGCCGGCAAGGCCGCCGCCGGACACTGCCTGGTAGGTGCTCACGACCAGCCGGACCAGGCCGGCCTCGTCGTCGAGCGGCTTCAGGACCGGCATCGCCGCCATGGTCGTGCAGTTCGGGTTGGCCACGATCCCGATCGGGATGTCGGCCAGAGCGTCAGCGTTGACCTCGGGCACCACCAGCGGCACCTGCGGGTCCATGCGCCATGCCGAGGAGTTGTCGATCACGACGGCGCCCGCGGCGGCCACGGTCGGGGCGTACTCCTTGGAGGTGCTGCCGCCCGCCGAGAACAGGGCGATGTCGAGGCCCGAGAAGTCGGCGGTGGCCATGTCCTCGACGACGACCTGCTCGTCGCCCCACGGGAGGGTCGTGCCGGCCGAGCGGGCCGACGCGAAGTAGCGCATCGACGCGACGGGGAAGTTGCGGTCGGCGAGGAGCTGGCGCATCACGCCACCGACCTGGCCGGTGGCGCCGAAGACGCCGACGTGGGCGGGGGATCCGGACATGGCCCGAGAAACTACCGGCCTGCCGTGTCGCGGCCCCACTCCGTTTCGGCGCAGACTCTGCCCATCGACCGACTGCGCCGCGCACTCTCCGACCGGAGCGACCTGGTTCCGGGGACCCCGTTCGGGCTCTACCTCCACGTCCCCTACTGCGCCCGGCGGTGCGGGTACTGCGCGTTCACCACGTACGTCGTGGGCGACCCGGAGCAGGCCGCGGCCGCGCACGAGCGGTTCGTCGACGGCGCCGTCGCCGAGCTGGCTGCGGCGGCCGAACTGCTCGGCGGCTGCCCACCGGTCTCGAGCGTGTTCGTCGGCGGCGGCACCCCCTCGCTGCTCGACCCGACGCTCATGGCCCGGCTGCTCGGTGCAGTGCGCGAGCAGTTCGAGGTGGCGGACGACCTGGAGGTGACGGTCGAGGCCAACCCTGGCGGCCTGGTCGACGGCG
>CAJANQ010000143.1 GCA_903941145.1 uncultured Actinomycetes bacterium | reverse complement strand
CCGAGCGCACCGCCGCCTACGACGCCGCGGTCGACCAGCTCGTCGCCGCCGGGCTCACCTACGAGTGCCTGTGCACCCGCGCCGAGGTCCGCCGAGAGCTCGAGGCGGCCGCCGCGGCGCCGCACGAGTTCGCCGAGGACGGGTACCCCGGCACGTGCCGGTCGCTCACCCCCGACCAGCTCGCCGCCAAGGTCCGCGAAGGCCGCGTGCCGTCGCTCCGGCTGCGGGCCGACGACGCCGTGGTGATGGCCCACGACCTGCGGCTCGGCGAGCTCTCGGCGGTGGTCGACGACTTCGTGCTCCGGCGGGGCGACGGCGTCGCCGCCTACAACCTGGCCGTGGTGGTCGACGACGCCGCCCAGGGCGTGGACCAGGTGGTGCGCGGCGACGACCTCTGGCGCACGACGCCGCGCCACGTCCTGCTGCAGCAGCTGCTCAGCCTGCCCACCCCGGACTACCTCCACGTGCCGCTGGTGCTCGGCGCCGACGGCCGCCGGCTCGCCAAGCGCCACGGCGCCATCCGGCTCGACGACCTGCGCGCCCGGGGCATGACCGCCGACGAGGTGCGCGACCGGCTCGCTGCGTCGCTCGGCCTGTCGGAGCCCGGTGAGCACGCCTCCATGCACGTGCTGGCGGAGCGGTTCGACCCCCTCGCGATGCCCGCGGACCCGTGGGTCTGGGCACCCTGACCGACGGTCCTGAGGGGGGTGCCCGGTCTGACAAGATGGGCACGTGACTGCTGCTGGGACGGGCCTGACTGATCGCGACGCGCGTGACGGCGGCAAGCCCCGCGAGGCGTGCGGCGTCTTTGCCATCTACGCGCCGGGCGCGCCGGTGGCCCACCTGACCTACCTGGGCCTCTACGCCCTGCAGCACCGAGGCCAGGAGTCGGCCGGCATCGCCACCTCCAACGGCAACCAGCTGACTGTCGTGAAGGACATGGGCCTGGTGTCCAACGTCTTCGACGACCGCATGCTGCAGGCCATCGACGACGGCAGCCACGCCATCGGCCACACCCGCTACTCGACCACCGGCTCGAGCCTCTGGAAGAACAGCCAGCCGGTGTTCCGCGACGTGGGCCACACCGAGTTCGCCCTCGGCCACAACGGCAACCTGGTCAACACCGCCGAGCTGAGCGAGGTCGCCGGCATGCTGCCCGGCACCGCGTCGTCTGACACCGACGTCATGGCCGAGCTGCTCGCCCAGGCCTGTGACCGCATCGGGATCGCCGACGGCACGTCGCTCGAGCAGGCGCTGCTCGAGGTGCTGCCCACCTTTGAGGGCGCGTTCTCGCTGGTGCTGCTCGACGAGGACCGCATCATCGGCGTCCGCGACCCGCACGGGTTCCGCCCGCTGTGTTTGGGCAAGCTCGACCAGGGCTGGGTACTGGCCTCTGAGTCCCCGGCGCTCGACATCGCCGGTGCCAGCTTCGTGCGTGAGCTCGACCCTGGCGAGATGGTGGTCATCGACAAGACCGGTGTGCGGTCCGTCCGCCCGTTCGACGAGTCGGCCATCGACCCCAAGCTCTGCCTGTTCGAGTTCGTCTACTTCGCCCGCCCTGACTCCGAGCTCTACGGCCGCAACGTGCACCTGGCCCGTGTCCGTATGGGCGAGCACCTGGCCGACCAGGCCCCGGTCGAGGCCGACCTGGTCATGGGCGTGCCCGAGTCGGGCATCCCTGCCGCCGAGGGGTTCGCCCGGCGGTCCGGCACGCCGTACGGCCATGGCCTGGTGAAGAACCGCTACATCGGGCGCACGTTCATCGCCCCGAGCCAGGAACTCCGCGCGTTGGCCGTGCGGATGAAGCTCAACCCGCTCAAGGAGAACATCGCCGGGAAGCGGCTGGTAGTCGTCGACGACTCGATCGTCCGCGGCACTACCACCCGGGCCATGGTGGCGATGCTCCGTGAGGCCGGCGCCGCCGAGGTGCACCTTCGGGTGTCGTCGCCGCCGTACCGCTGGCCCTGCTTCTACGGCATGGACACCGGGACCCGCGGCGAGCTGCTCGCCGCCAACATGGACGTCGAGGAGATCCGTCGCTTCCTGGGCGTCGACACGCTCTCGTACCTGGCCCTCGACGGGCTGCTCGAGGCCGTGGGTGCTCCGGGTGCCGGGTTCTGCACTGCCTGCCTGACCGGCGAGTACGCAGTGCCGATCCCCGATGCCGCAGGCAAGGGTGTGCTGGAGATTCCGGTGGAAGATCCCAAGGTCCGTGCCCCGGAGCGGGCCAACACCCTGCTCGACGGGCTCGACGTCCTGCCGTCCGAGGCCGCAAAGGCCAGTCAGAGCAATCAGGGGGAGTCCACCGGTGGGTGAGACCTATGAGTCCGCCGGCGTCTCGATCGAGGCCGGCGAAGAGGCCGTCGAGCGCATCAAGGCCGACGTCCGTTCCACGTTCCGGCCAGAGGTCATCGGCGACATCGGCGGGTTCGGCGGACTGTTCCGGTTCCAGCCCGAGGGCTACCGCGAGCCGGTGCTCGTGTCGTCGACCGACGGCGTCGGCACCAAGGCGCTCGTCGCCCAGGCCGCCGGCCGGTTCACGACCATCGGCGTCGACCTGGTCGCCATGTGCGTCGACGACCTGGTGTGCGTCGGCGCGGAGCCGCTCTTCTTCCTGGACTACATCGCCGTCGGGAGCCTGGACCCAGAGCACATCAAGCAGCTGGTGGCCGGCGTGGCCGAGGGCTGCCGCCAGGCCGGCTGCGCGCTGATCGGCGGCGAGATGGCCGAGCACCCCGGCTCGATGGAGCCCGGCGAGTTCGACCTGGTCGGGTTCTCCGTCGGCGTCGTGGACCGCTCGAAGATGCTCACGGGCGAGAAGGTGGCCGACGGCGACGTGCTCATCGCGCTGCCGTCGCCCGGGCTGCGATCGAACGGCTACTCGCTGGCCCGCCGTCTCATGTTCGACGTGGCCGGCAAGACCGTGAACGACAAGGCGTGGGACGACCACGCGGCGCCGACGGTGGGCGAGGAGCTGCTGGCCCCGTCGGTGATCTACTCGCCGGCGGTCCACAAGCTGCTCGCCGCGGTCGACGTGCACTCCATCGCCCACATCACCGGCGGCGGCCTGCCCGGCAACCTCAACCGCTCGCTCGGCAAGCACCACGACGCCGTGGTCGACCCGAACTCGTGGGAGTGGCCGCGGATCTTCACGGAGCTGCAGCGCATCGGCGACGTCAGCACCGACGAGATGCGCAAGGTGTTCAACCTGGGCGTCGGCATGGTCGCCGTCGTCCCGGCCTCGGCCGAGCACAAGGCGCTCGACGTCCTGCGCACCGCCGGCCATCGGGCCCGGACGATCGGCAAGGTCGTCAAGGGCACCGGCGTCGTCCAGTTCTCGGACTGACCTGCCCGGCTCCGCGCCGGTTGCCCTACCGGGCCCGGTGCGCCGCACCTAGTCTCCGGCGATGACCGACTTCCCGCAGCCCCGCGCCCACGGCTCCCTCTCGTCCTGGGACGACTTCCCGGTGCACCAGGTGGCCGAGACGATCCGCCACTCGGCGACGAGCGACCGGAACTTCTACGACCGGTACTACTTCAACTGCCACTCCAACGACGGTGAGGCGTTCCTGGTCTTCGGCCTGGGCCAGTACCCGAACCTGTCGGTGCAGGACGCGTTCGCGTGCGTGGTCGTGGGCGACGAGCACCGGGTGGTGCGGGCGTCGCGTGAGCTGGGCGACCGAATGGACACCTCGGTCGGCCCGCTGCGCGTCGAGGTCGTCCGTCCGCTCCACGAGCTGCGGATCGTCGCCGAGGAGTCCGGCCACGACGTCACGTTCGACCTGACCTGGACCGGGTCGATCCCGGCGTTCGAGGAGCCGCGCCAGTACCTGCGCAAACACGGCCGCGTGCTGTTCGACACCATGCGCCTTGCCCAGACCGGCCAGTGGTCCGGCTGGATCCAGACCGGCGGCCACCGGTTCGAGGTCACGCCCGACAGCTGGTGGGGCACCCGCGACCGCTCGTGGGGCGTGCGCCCGGTGGGCGAGGAGGAGCCGACGGGCATCCGCACCGAGGGCCAGATGACCGGCATGTGGAACTACGCACCGATGCAGTTCGACGACCATTCGATCCTGTACATCCTCAACGAGCACGTCGGCGGCCACCGCGAGCTCGAGGAGGCCGTGCGCATCTGGAACGACCCCGACCGCGAGCCCGAGTGGCTGGGCCGGCCCGAGCACGCCTGCGTGCTGACCCCCGGCACCCGGCGCGTCGAGTCGTCGGTGCTGTCGTTCCCCGAGGCGCCCGGCGGCGGCATCGAGATCGCCGTCGAGCCGCTCATGGACTGCTGGCTCATGCACGGCACCGGCTACGGCATCGACCCTGACTGGCGCCACGGCATGTACCAGGGACCGCTCGTGGTCCAGGGCCGGCAGATGGACTACGTGGCCGACAAGGCGTCCCTCTTCGGGCTGGTCGACCAGGTGGCGCGGTTCACGCAGTCGGGCGGCGTGGCCGACGGCGCGGTGGGCCATGGCCTCCACGAGTTCTTCTTCATCGGCGACTTCCCCGACTACGGCCTCGTCGGCTGGGACCCCGCGCCCTGATCCCCTCCCGACACCACTTCCTGAACTCGTCATCTCCCTCCACGTAGAGGTGGATGGAGATGACGAGTTCGGACGGAAGGGGGCGGTGGAGGGGCCGGTTAGGGTCGGCGCATGGCAGCCCCGATCCCTGACGACGTCCACGCCGCGCTGGTTGAGCACCTGCGCACCCACTCGGTGCGCGAGGGCGACTTCACGCTGAAGTCCGGCCGCAAGAGCAGCTGGTTCATCGACTCCAAGCAGACGGCGTGCGAGCCCGACGGCATCGTCCTGATGGCCCGGGCCGCACTGGCCGTGCTGCCCGAGGACGCCACCGCCATCGGGGGTCTCACCGTCGGCGCCGACCCGGTCGCCTACGCGGTCGCCGCCGTGGCAGCCACCACTGGCCGGAAGCTGCGGTCGTTCACGATCCGCAAGGAGGCCAAGGACCACGGGGTCACCGGCCGGATCGCAGGCCCGCTGCGACCCGGCGACAAGGTCGTCGTCACCGAGGACACCGTCACCCGGGGCACCTCGCTGTTCGAGGCCGTGCACGTGTGCCAGGAGCTCGGCGCCGAGGTTGTGCTCATCATGCCGCTGGTCGACCGGGGCGGCACCTGCGCCGCCATGGCCGAGGAGGCGGGCATCGCGTACCGCCCGCTGGTGACGGCGATCGACCTCGGCTTCGGCTACGAGGGTGCCTGAGCGTTAGCCTGCCCGTTCTATGGCTGACACCCCGACACCCGCCTTTTCGCTCCGCATCCGTGTGCGGATGGCCAACGAGCCCGGAATGCTGGGCAAGCTGGCAGTAGCGATCGGTGACGCCGGCGCCAACATCTCCGGCCTCGAGGGCTTTGAGGTCAAGACCTCGCACCTCGACGAGGACGTCGTCGTCAACTGCACGAGCGAGGCCCACCAGGACCAGGTGCGCGCCGCGATCGACGCGGTCGACGGCTGCGAGATCCTGGAGTTCGAGGACCGCACCTACAAGATGCACGAGGGCGGCAAGATCGAGGTCCTGCCCCTCGCCCCGCTACGCGACGTCGACGACCTGTCGATGGCCTACACGCCCGGCGTGGCCCGCATCTGCCTGGAGATCGCCAAGAACCCTGCGGCGGCCCACCAGCTGACGATCAAGAAGAACACCGTCGCCATCGTCTCGGACGGCACCGCCGTGCTGGGTCTGGGCGACATCGGCCCGGAGGCCGCCATGCCGGTCATGGAGGGCAAGGCGCTGCTCTTCAAGCACTTCGCCGGCGTGGACGCGTTCCCGATCTGCATCAACACCAAGTCCGTCGACGAGATCATCGAGACGGTCCTCCGGCTCGAGCCGACCTTCGGCGGCATCAACCTTGAGGACATCGCCGCCCCCGGCGCGTTCGAGGTCGAGGAGCGGCTCGACGCCGCCATGGACATCCCCGTCTTCCACGACGACCAGCACGGCACCGCCATCGTGGTGCTCGCCGCCCTCGAGAACGCGCTGCGGATCGTGGGCAAGAACATCGCCGACCTGAAGATCGTCGTCGCCGGCGTCGGTGCTGCGGGCGTGGCCGTCTCGAAGATCATCATGAACGCCGGTGCGGTGAACGTGATCGGCGCCGACCGCCAGGGTGCGGTGCACACGGGCCGCAGCGACCTCAACTCGTCCAAGCAGTGGTTCGCCGAGAACACCAACCCCGAGAAGCTGACCGGTTCGCTGTCGGAGCTCATGCCGGGCGCGGACGTGTTCATCGGCCTGTCGGGCCCGGACCTCATCACCCGTGACGACGTGATCGCCATGGCCAAGGACCCGATCGTGTTCGCCATGGCCAACCCCGACCCCGAGATCCGCCCCGAGCTGATCCAGGACGTCGCGGCGGTCATCGCCACCGGCCGGTCGGACTTCCCGAACCAGATCAACCACGTGCTGGCGTTCCCGGGCATCTT
>CAJANQ010000142.1 GCA_903941145.1 uncultured Actinomycetes bacterium | reverse complement strand
TGACCGACCGTCCATGTCGCCGGGGATTGACACCCGGCCGGGTCCGGCGTCCCCCACAATGAGCCTCATGCGACGTCATCTCCTCACCCTTGCCGCGCCGGTCGTCGGGCTCTCGCTGCTCCTCGCGGGCTGCGCCAAGGACGACTCGGCGGCCACGACCACGACGTCGTCAGAGGTTGCGACGACCGCCGCGACCGCCGACCTGGCGTCGGTCACCGAGATCACGTCGCCCGACGCAGTGCCGACCACGATCGACGCGCCCGACAACGTCGTCCCACCGGAGCCGACGGCCCCGCCCGACGAGTTTGCGGTCGGCAAGGACACGCCGAAGGACCCGAAGGGCCGGCCGTTCCTGTCGCCCGGTGACGAGGGCGACGACGTCGTCGCGATGCAGCGCCGGCTGATCGACCTGGGCGGCGCCGTCGACGACTCGGGTGTCTACGACGACGCCACGCTGGCCGCCGTCCTGCAGTTCCAGCGGTCCCAGGGCCTGGTGGCCGACGGCATCGTGGGCACCAAGACCTGGGCCGCGCTCGACTCGCCGAGGTCGCCGTCGACGACGCCGACCACGGTCGCACCGTCGGCCCAGGGCGACGGCGCCGCGATCCCGGCGGTGGAGGCACCGGCCAACGACCCGGCCGAGAAGAACGACTCCAAGGTGACGGGTGCGATCGTCGTGCTGTCGTCGCAGAAGGTGGTGCTGTTCGCCGGCTCGAAGCCGGTCGCAGAGTTCCCGGTCTCGTCGGGCCGCAACGGACTGACGCCGGTCGGGAACTTCAAGGTGCAGTCCAAGTCCCCCCGGACGGTCTCGAACAGCGATAACACGATCGGCATGAAGTGGATGACCCGGTTCAACGGTGGCATCGGCTTCCACGGCATCCCGGTCCGCAAGGACGGCACGCCGCTCGCCACGCCCCTCGGCCAGCGGCCCGTGTCGGCCGGCTGCATCCGGATGCGTGACGACGACGCGAAGAGGATCTTCGACCAGCTGCCGATCGGCGGCACGGTCGTCGTCGCCCGCTGACGGGCAGCCCGGCTACTTCTTGAGGCCCGGGTGCTGCTTGGCCAGCACCGGGAGCAGCAGCCGCTTGGGCGCCGCCTGCGACGCCATCGACGCGATCCGGTTCACAGTGCCGGGGATGGCGACCTGGGTCCCGTTGGCCATGGCGTCCACACCGACCTTGGCCACCGCGGCAGGGGTCTCCCACATGACCGACGGCATGGCGGCCTTGGTCTCGTCGAGGTCGAACCCGGCGACGTCGCCGCACTCGGTCTCGACGGGCCCGGGGCACAGCGCCGAAGCCGAGACGCCGGTTCCCCGCAGCTCGGTGTCGAGGGCCTGGGTGTACGACCTGACGAACGCCTTCGAGGCGCCGTAGCCGGCCTGGCCCGGGAGCGGCTGGAACGACGCGGTCGACGCCACGTTGAGGACCGCCCCCCGGCGTCGGGCGACCATGCCGGGCACGAAGCGGGTGCACAGGTCGACGACCGCGGCGACGTCGACCTCGACCATGCGCAGCTCGGCGTCGGGGTCGGCCTCGGCGACGGGGCCGACGGTGGAGAGGCCGGCGTTGTTCACGAGCACCTCGAC
>CAJANQ010000141.1 GCA_903941145.1 uncultured Actinomycetes bacterium | reverse complement strand
CGAGGATGGGGGAGAGCTCCCGGCCCATGTCGGTCAGCCGGTACTCGTCACGAGGCGGGTGCTCGGAGTACTGGCGCTTGACCAGCACGCCGGCCTCGACCAGGCGGCGCAGCCGGTCGGCGAGCACGGCACGGGGGATGTCCAGGTCCCGGCGGAACTCGTCAAATCGGTGCAGGCCGCGGAACGAGTCCCGCAGGATCAGGATCGTCCAACGGTCGCCGACGATGTCGAGCGACGCAGCGATCGAGCAGGCCGGCTCGTCCGTGGCTGGCGTTGAGTTCATTCCCTGAACCTAGTCGGTTCGGAGAATGAACCGTGCTACATCTGGGCGACCCGGCGCTCGAGCACCCCGAGGAGCTCGTCGAAGCTCTTCTCGAAGGCGGTGACGCCTTCGGCCTCGAGCACCCGGCCGACCTCGTCGAGGTCGACCAGCTCGCCGAGCAGGTGCCAGGTGCGTGCTGCGCCCTCTGGGTCGGCGTCGACGGTGCGGGCCACCGTGCCGTGGTCGTCGAACGCCTCGAGGGTGTTGTCAGGAAGGGTGTTGACGGTGCCGGGCCCGATGAGCGTGTCGACGTAGAGGGTGTCGGGGTAGTCAGGGTTCTTGGTCGACGTGGACGCCCAGAGCGGCCGTTGGGGACGTGCTCCGAGCGCAGCGAGCGCGGTCCAGCGCGGCCCGGAGAACACCTCTGCTGCGGCGGCGAACGCCAGCTGGCCCTGGGCGACGGCAGCGGTGCCGCGGAGGGCGAGCGCCTCGGGGGAGCCGTCGGCGTCGAGGCGACGGTCCACCTCGGTGTCCACGCGTGAGATGAAGAAGCTGGCCACCGACGAGGTCCTCGACAGGTCTGTCGCGCCAGCGGCGACGGCGTCCTCGAGGCCGGCCACGTAGGCCTCCATGACACCGCGGTAGCGGGCGAGGTCGAAGATGAGCGTCACGTTGACGCTGCGGCCCTCGGCCACCATCGTCCGGATTGCCGGGAGCCCCTCGACGGTGGCCGGGATCTTCACGTACAGGTTGGGGCGGTCGATCCGGTCCCAGAGGGCCCGGCCCTCGGCCAGCGTGCCGGCGGTGTCGCGTGCCAACCGGGGGTCGACCTCGACCGACACGTACCCGTCACCGGCGTCGGACGCGTCGTACAGGGGCCGGAGCAGGTCGAGCGCGTCGACGATGTCCGTGACCACCAGCGACCAGTAGGCCTGGGTCACCGTCGCGCCGCCACCGACCTCGGCCGCGAGCTGCTCGGTGTAGGTGTCGCTGGACTCGATGGCCTTCTGGAAGATCGAGGGGTTCGAGGTGATGCCCCGCACCCCAAGGTCGAGCCAGCGCTGGACCTCGCCGGAGCGGAGCCACTCGCGCTTGAGGTTGTCGAGCCACGGGCTCTGCCCGGCGTCGTCGAACAGGTCGTGCAGTCGTCCCATGCCGGCAACCTAGCCGTGGCCGCTGGCGAGGGGGTCGGGCGTCAGACCAGTGCGCGGGCGGCCGTAGCGACGGCGTCAGCGGTGACGCCGAGGTTCGCCATGGCGACCTCGCCCGGCGCGGACGCCCCGAACCGGTCGATGCCGACCGACGCGTCGGCGTACTTCTGCCAGCCGAGCGTCACGCCGGCCTCGACCGACACGGTGGGCGTGCCGGACGGGAGGACCGACTCGCGGTAGTCGGCGTCCTGGGCGTCGAACAGCTCCCAGCTGGGCAGCGAGACGACCCGGGCGGCGATGCCGTCGGCGGCGAGCAGCGCCGCAGCGTCGACCGCGACCGCCACCTCGGTGCCGGTCCCGACCAGCGTCACCGCTGCGTCGTCGTCGCCGGCCACGACGTACCCGCCGCGGGCGACGCCCTCCACCGAGCGCTCGGCAGAGGTCTCGAGGACCGGGGTGTTCTGCCGGGAAAGGACCAGTGCGACGGCTGCATCGTGCTCGACGATCCAGCGCCAGGCTGCGGCGACCTCGTTGCCGTCGGCGGGGCGCAGCACGACGAGGTCGGGAATGACCCGGAGGCTCATGACGTGCTCGACCGGCTGGTGGGTCGGTCCGTCCTCGCCGACGCCGACGGAGTCGTGGCTCCACTGGAACACGGCCTTGGCGCCGCTGAGGGCAGCGAGCCGGACCGGGGGCCGCATGTAGTCGCTGAACACCAGGAAGGTGCCGCCGACGGGCAGCACGCCGCCGTGCAGCGCCGCCCCGACCAGGACCGACCCCATGGCGTGCTCGCGGACGCCGAAGTAGATCTGGCGGCCGCCGCGGTTCGCGGCCGAGAGCTCGCCGCCGCCCTTGAGGGCGGTGCCGGTGTTGCCAGTCAGGTCCGCCCCGCCGGACATCAGCCCGGGGACGCCGTCGACCATCGTGTCGATGCACTTCTGCGCGGCCACCCGGGTGGCAGGGGACTCGCCGACCTCGAAGGTCGGGAGGGCGTCCGCCCAGCCGGGCAGGCCGCCGCCGGACCAGCAGGCGTCCCACTCGGCGGTGCGGCCGGCGAGTGCGGCGGCCGAGCGGGCCTCCCACTCGGAGCGCTCGGCGCCGCCACGGGTGCCGGCGGTGCGGTAGACCTCGAGGACGTCCTCGGGAACCCAGAACGGCTCGTCGGGGATGCCCATGGTCGCCTTGGCCGAGGTGATCTCTGTGGCGCCGAACGCCAGGCCGTGAGCAGCCGGGTCGTCGGTCTTCTCGGGCGACGGGTAGCCGATGTGCGTGCGTACGACCACCAGCGACGGGCGGTCGGTCTCTGCCATCGCACTCCGGAGGGCCGACTCGAGTGCGTCGAGGTCCTCGCCCTGCTCGCCGATGTCGAGGACGTGCCAGCCGTACGACTCGAACCGCTGGACGGCGTTGTCGCTGAGCGACAGCTCGGTGGGGCCGTCGATGGAGATGTGGTTGTCGTCGTAGACGTAGACGAGCTTGCCCAGGCCCAGGTGGCCTGCCAGCGAGGCGGCTTCGTGGCTGACGCCCTCGGCCAGGTCGCCGTCGCCGACGAGGGCGAAGATGTGGTGGTCGACGACGTCGGCACCGAAGCGCTCGCGCAGCTGCTGCTCGGCGACGGCCATGCCGACGCCGTTGGCGAAGCCCTGGCCCAGCGGGCCGGTGGTGACCTCGACGCCGGCGGTGTGGCCGACCTCGGGGTGTCCCGGGGTGGCCGAGCCCCACTGACGGAATGCCTTGAGGTCGTCGAGCGTGAGCCCGTAGCCGGTCAGGTGGAGCATGGCGTACTGCAGGATCGAGGCGTGGCCGCAGCTCAGGATGAACCGATCGCGGTCGGCCCAGTCCGGGGCGGACGCGTCGTACTTCATGATCCGGGTCCAGAGGACGTGTGCGAGCGGGGCCAGGGCCATCGCCGTGCCCTGGTGGCCGGACTTGGCGGCGGCGGGCGCATCCATCGCCAAGCCGCGGACGACGCTGATGGCGAGCTGCTCGAGCTCGGGGGCGATGGAGGGGGCGGGGGTGGGGCCGGACATCGGCGGGTTCTCCTCGTCGTGGACCCGCCGATGGTAGTGGGACCAGCAGGGGGCCCCCGACGGGCCTCAGCCGAACAGGACGACGGTTGCCGACGCGGAGTGGACGAAGGCGGTCCCGCCCACCGGACCGACCTCTGCGCCGCAGAAGATGCCCGCCACGGGGGCGCCGTCGAGCGCCTCGTCGACGATCCCGGCATCGTGGTCCGCCTCCCCGAAGAGGCGCAGCCCACGGGCCACGCTCGTGAGCACGAACGCCCCGGCGGCAGTCTCGCCGCCCACCAGTTCGCGCAGGTCGTCGCTCGCGGTCGCCGCATCGCGGACCATGAACTGGACCCGGTCGCCGAGCGCCAGCTGGCCGTCGACGGTGAGCGTGGCCTCGGCCGGGTCGACCCGGAGGACCCGTCGGACGAGCAGGTCGCTGCGCCCCACGTCGAGCAGGTGCTCGTCGACCACCTTCCCGACCAGGACCTCCTCGCGCGACGGCACCGCCAACCCACCGACGACCGAGGCCCGCACCTGGTCCAGCCGGTCGAGGGCCGGGGCGCCGGCGAGCGAGGTCAGCACCTGGCCCGCCACGCCGGTCACGGTGAACGTCGGCCCGACCGGCTGGCAGCCCTGCGAGACGACGGTGCGCACCGGGACCGACGGCGCGAGCAGCACCCCGACGACGCCGCCGGTGTGGGTCACGCCGTCCAGAAACAGCCGGTTCCCACCCGCGTGCTGCGCACCGGTGGCCGTGCCGCCCACCACGACCAGGCCCGGTGCCGCGTCCGCAAGGTGCTCAACGAGAACGTCGACCTGCACCGAGAGCGGGTCGGCGAGCAGCAGGAGCGTCCCGGTCAGTCCGCGGAGGTCGTCAAGATCGTCGACGTCGTTCGACCCGTCCAGCCTGAACGGGCGTGCGGCCGGCCCCAGGCCGTCCGTCGCCACGGCGAACATCGTGACCGCGGCCCGTCCCTCGACCTCCCGTGGACCACCCAGCACCGAGGCTGCGCCGACGCCGAGCGTCACGGCCGGGGCCAGCAGCCCGCGGGCGGCCCCGGCGATGTCGTCGAGTGCGCCGAGCAGCGGCGGCGTGACGGCCACCACCAGGAGGTCCGGCCCAGTGCCCGCTCGCTCGAGCAGGTGGCCGACGCACTCGCCGACCGCATGGGTGGCGAGCGGGTGCTCGCTCAGCGCCGCGGCAACCCTGAGCTGCCCCACGGGGGTTCAGTCCTCGACGGGCGGCAGGAGCGAGTAGGGCACGACGACCGGGTCG
>CAJANQ010000140.1 GCA_903941145.1 uncultured Actinomycetes bacterium | reverse complement strand
TCGAGGTCGTCGCCGGTGAACCCCGCGAACAGCGACGGCAGCCAGACCACGAACGAGGCGCCCACGCACGCGGCGACCAGTGCGAGCGCCCGGCGGCCGGTCCAGCCGGCGGGCGCGACGGGCACCTGCTCGGTCGGTGTGGCGGTGGTCACGGTGCCAGTCTGCCTGCCGGTTCCGCAGTACCGGAGCAGGGGAGCGAGGGGTAGGGTTCGGCACCGGCCCGGGGACCTTGGGCCGCCGACTGACATGCAACCACAGGGGGACGCCGTGAAGGCCTACGACTCGATCTACATCAACGGCGCCTGGGTGCCGTCGCAGGGCACCGAGACTGCCGAGGTCGTCGACTCGGCCACCGAAGAGGTCATCGGCAGCGTGCCGCTCGGCACCGCCGCCGACGTGGACGCCGCGGTCGCCGCCGCCCGCGCCGCGTTCGACTCCTGGTCGCAGACCCCCGCCGACGTCCGGGCCAAGTACCTGCGCGACGTGGGCGCCGCGCTCGCAGCCCGCTACGACGAGATCGTCGACACCATCTCGTCCGAGGTGGGCTCGCCCAAGGTGTTCGCCCAGTTCGTCCAGGCCGGTCTGTCGCTCGGCGAGTGGGAGTCCTTCGCCTCGCTGGTCGAGAACTACGCCTTCGAGGAGAAGGTCGGGAACTCGCTGGTCGTCCGCGAGCCGATCGGCGTCGTCGGCGCCATCACGCCGTGGAACTACCCGCTCTACCTGATCATCTGCAAGGTCGTACCGGCCCTCGCTGCGGGCTGCACCGTGGTGCTCAAGCCGTCCGAGATCACCCCGCTCAACGCCTACCTCCTCACCGAGGTGTTCGACGAGGTCGGCCTCCCCGCCGGCGTGTTCAACCTGGTCCCGGGCCTCGGCCCGGTCGTGGGCGCCGCCATCTCGCAGCACCCCGACGTCGACATGGTGTCGTTCACCGGTTCCGGCCGCGCCGGCGCCGAGGTCCAGCGTGACGCTGCGGCCACCGTCAAGCGCGTCGGCCTGGAGCTCGGCGGCAAGTCGGCCAACGTCGTGCTCGACGACGCCGACCCCACTGCCGTGGCCATGGGCGCCGTGTTCGGCTGCTTCATCAACGGCGGCCAGACCTGCTCGGCGCTCACCCGGGTGCTCGTCCCAGAGTCCCGCAAGCAGGAGTTCGTCGACGCCATCGTCGAAGAGGCCTCGAAGGTCCAGCTGGTCGATCCCAAGGCCGACGAGATGGACATCTTCCACGTCATGGGCCCGATGAGCTCCAAGGCGCACCAGGGGCGTGTGCAGGACTACATCCGCAAGGGCATCGACGAGGGCGCGACCATCGCCCTGGGCGGCCCCGACCAGCCCGCCGACAAGGCCACGGGCTTCTACGTGCAGCCGACGGTCTTCACCGACGTCACCCCGGACATGACCATCGCCCAGGAGGAGATCTTCGGCCCGGTGCTGTCCATCCTGAGCTACACCGACGAGGACGACGCGGTCGCCATCGCGAACGGCACGATCTACGGGCTCGGCGGCGCAGTGCAGTCGGCCGACGCGGAGCGTGCAATGCGTGTCGCCCGCCGCATGCGGACCGGCCAGGTCGACATCAACGGCGCCAACTTCAACCCGGCTGCCCCGTTCGGTGGCTACAAGCAGTCGGGCAACACCCGTGAGCGTGGCCGCTGGGGCCTCGAGGAGTTCCTCGAGACCAAGTCGATCCAGCTCCCGGAGTGACCTTCGGCTGAACCGTGACCCTCGGCTGAGCCGACCTACGGCACCGGGAACTGATTCCCGGTCCACGACGTTGTTCCGGGCGGCGCCACGGCGCCGCCCGACGTCGTTCCCCCGAACCTTCTGACCCCCTGGTACCTGTGACCCTCCACCAACCTGCTGCGGACCCGGCGCACGACGTCGTCCCCGACGACGAGCTGCCGCCGGAGGATCTCGGCGCCGACGACGCCGCGACCGGCGCCTCGGTCACCCGCCAGGGGATGTCGACGATCTGGCGGTTCGCCAAGCTGCACCCGGCGCCGTTCGGGCTCTCGCTCCTCGGCGGCGTGCTGTGGGCCGCCATCGTGGTCGCGGCGTCGTACTCGCTGGGCTGGGTCACCAACGAGGTCATCACGCCGGCGTTCGACGGCGGCATCTCCACCGCCCGGATCTGGGCAGCGGTGGCGCTCATGGTCGGGATCGGCCTGGCCCGGGGTGCGTCGGTCGTGGTGCGGCGCTGGTTCGGTGCCGTGACCGAGGCCCGTATGCAGGTCTCGCTCCGCAAGGACGTGGTGGACCGCCTGCTGACCATGCGGCTGTCTGAGTACCGGGACCGTCCCACCGGCGAGCTGCTGTCGCACGCCGACAACGACGTCAACGCCGCGACGCAGATGCTGCTGCCGCTGCCGTGGTCGATGGGCGTCGTGGCGCTCATCGGGTTCTCGCTGGCGTCGCTGTTCTCGGCCGACTGGGTGTTCGGCCTGACCGCGGTGCTGCTGTTCCCGTCGCTCACCGCGCTCAGCCGCTACTTCACCAACCGGGTCCACGGTCCCATGGCCCGGGTCCAGGAGCGGCTCGGCGTGGTGTCGTCCATCGCCCACGAGAGCTTTGACGGCGCGCTCGTGGTCAAGACCATGGGCCTCGAGCAGCACGAGGTCGAGCGGTTCGGCGGCGCTGCGGCCAACCTCCGCGACGAGGTCGTCGGCGTGGCCCGCATCAACTCGACGTTCCAGCCGCTGATCACGCTCCTTCCCAATCTGGGGATCGTGGTCCTGCTGCTCGCCGGTGCGTGGCGGATCGACCAGGGTGCGGCGACCCCGGGCGAACTGGTCCAGGCGGTCGCGCTCTTCGGCTGGCTGGCCCTGCCCATGCGCATCGTCGGGTTCCTGTTCGAGTCGATCCCTCGCTCGGTCGTGTCGATCGCCCGGATCGACGACCTGCTCGCGCTGCCGGTGGACCCTGCCGCCGAGGGCGACGGCACCGGCGCCCACCTGCCCGACGGTCCGCTCGGGCTGTCGTTCGACGACGTCCACTACTCGTTCGGGTCCGGCCAGCCCCCGGTGCTCGACGGCGTGTCGTTCGACGTCGCACCGGGCGAGACCGTCGCGCTCGTCGGCTCCACCGACAGCGGCAAGTCGACGCTCGTGAACCTGATCGGCCGGCTCGACGAGCCCACCGCCGGCTCGCTCGTGCTGGGCGGGGTGGGCGTCTCGGCGCTCGACCCGGCCGAGCTGCGCCAGGCCGTGTCGCTCGTGTTCCAGGAGTCGTACCTGTTCGCCGAGCCGGTCGCCGACAACGTGCTCATGGGTCGCGACGTGCCCGACGGGACGCTGGACCGGGTGCTCGACCGGGCCCGCGCCACCCGGTTCGTGGACGCACTCCCCGACGGCCGGGACACCGTGCTGGGGGAGCGCGGCGTGACGCTCTCCGGCGGACAGCGCCAGCGCGTCGCCCTGGCCCGTGCGCTGGCCGGCGGCCCACGGGTGCTGGTGCTCGACGACGCCACCTCCGCGGTCGACCCGACCATCGAGGCCGAGATCCTGTCGGGCCTGCGGTCCGAGGGCGCCACCATGCTGGTGGTGGCCCACCGGCTGTCGACGATCCTGCTCGCCGACCGGGTGGTGCACCTGTCGGGCGGGAAGGTGCGCGGCGTCGGCACGCACGAGGAGCTCCTCGCCGACCCCGACTACGCAGCGCTGGTGACGGCCTACGAGGCGGAGCCGACCCAGTTGGACGAGGCGGAGCCGACCCAGTTGGACGAGGCGGAGCCGACCCAGTTGGACGAACCGGACGGGGGTGCGGCATGAACGTCGGCCCGGCACTCCCCGACGACGAGCTCGACGGCCCGGAGGAGGGCGCGCTCACGGTGCTGCGCCGCGGCATCGCCCAGACGCCCGAGCTCAAGCGTGGCCTGTTCGTGTCGGTGCTGTTCGCCCTGATGGTGGCGGGCGGCAACCTGGTCATCCCCATCGCCATCCAGCAGATCCTCGACAAGGGCGTGTCGTCGGGCGACCCCGACTGGTCGTTCGTCGTGAAGACCTGCGTCGGCGCGGCCGTCGCCATGGTCCTGCTGGCCGGGCTCAACAAGTTCCTCTACCAGCGGCTCATGCGCACCGCGGCGACGGTCATCTATTCGCTCCGGGTCCGCACGTTCGCCCACGTGCACGAGCTGAGCATCCGCCACCACGGCGAGTCGCGGCGCGGCGTGCTGGTGGCCAGGGTCACGTCGGACCTCGAGACGCTGGCGCAGTTCGCGTCGTGGGGCGCCGTGTCGTGGGTCGTGAACGCCACCATGATCGTCACCGCGCTGAGCGTCATGGCCGTCTACTCGTGGCAGCTGGCGGTGGTGGTGGCCGTCGTCCTGGTGCCGATCTTCCCCATCCTGAAGCTGGTGCAGAAGCGCCAGCTCCGGGCCTACGACGGCCTGCGGACCCGGGTGGCCGAGACGCTCACCGCCATCTCCGAGACCGTCGGCGGCATCCGCGTGGTGCGCGGCTACGGGCAGGTGCCCCGTGCCCGCGGCCAGCTCGACGGGGCGATCGACTCCCAGTACCGGTCGCAGCTCGTGGCCCGGTTCTTCTTCGCCATCATGTTCCCCATCTCCGACGTGTTCAGCGGCCTGGCGCTCGCCGCGGTCGTGGGCGTCGGCGTCTGGCAGGGCCCGGGCTGGGGCCTGGAGGCCGGGACGCTCGTGGCCTGTCTGTTCCTGGCCAACCTGGTCGTCACGCCGATGGCCGAGATCGGCGAGATCCTGGACCAGACGCAGACGGCGCTGGCCGGCTGGCGCAAGGTGCTCAACCTGCTGGCCGAGCCGGTCGAGGTCATCGACCCGGCGACGCCGACCGCCGTGCCCCACGGTTCGCTCGAGGTGCGGCTCGAAGGCGTCGGGTACTCCTACGTGCCCGGCCACCCGGTACTGCACGACGTCGACCTGGTGCTGCCCGCCGGCATCAACGTGGCCGTCGTCGGCGAGACCGGCTCGGGCAAGACCACCATGGCCAAGCTGCTGGCCCGTCTGGCCGACCCCACCGAGGGGCGCATCACCGTGGCGGGGATCGACCTGCGCGACGCCACCCGCGCCGACCGCACCCGTGCCGTGCGGCTCGTGCCCCAGGACGGGTTCCTGTTCGACGCCACCCTGCGCGAGAACCTGCAGCTCGGCGCCGAGGCCACCGGGTCCGCCGTGACCGACGACGAGATCCGCGACGCGGTGCGCGCCCTGGACCTGGACGACTGGCTGGCCGGACTGCCCGAGGGGCTCGACACTCCGGTGGGGGAGCGCGGCGAGGCACTCTCGGTCGGTGAGCGTCAGCTCGTGGCGCTCGTGCGGGCCCAGCTGGCCGACCCCGGCCTGCTGATCCTCGACGAGGCGACCTCGGCGGTGGACCCCGAGACCGAGCGGGCTCTGGCCGACGCGCTGGCCAAGCTGGCCCACGGCCGCACGACCGTCAGCATCGCCCACCGCCTGTCGACGGCCGAGGCCGCCGACAGGGTGGTGGTGGTCGACGCCGGACGGATCGTGCAGGTGGGCTCGCACGCCGAGCTGGTGGCCGAGGGCGGCGTCTACGGCCGGCTCTACGAGTCCTGGCTCGGCAACACCCGGGCGGCATAGCCCCGGCGCCGGACCGTCCTCGTCGGCCGGGCCGACCGAGACGGTCTGCAGGTCGCTCCCGGTGAGGGCCGGTCGGTAGTCTCTCAGCGCTGTCCGGCGAAGGTGCCGGACACTCAGAACCCCCTCCCGGCCCAAGGGTCGGAACGTCGAAGTGGAGCCACTCATGGCCAAGACCCCCATCCGTGTCGCCGTCACCGGCGCAGCCGGCCAGATCGGCTACTCGCTGCTCTTCCGCATCGCCTCGGGCGCCATGCTCGGCGAGGACCAGCCGGTCATCCTGCAGCTGCTCGAGATCACCCCCGCGCTCGGTTCACTGCGCGGCGTGGCGATGGAGCTCGAGGACTGCGCCTTCCCGCTGCTGACCGAGGTCGTCGAGACCGACGACCCGGACGTGGCCTTCGGCGACGCCGGCGTGGCGCTGCTCGTGGGTGCCATGCCCCGCAAGGCCGGCATGGAGCGCTCGGACCTGCTCTCGGCCAACGGTGGCATCTTCAAGCCGCAGGGCGAGGCCCTCGGCCGCTCCGCCGCCAAGGACGTCAAGGTCCTGGTCGTCGGCAACCCGGCCAACACCAACTCGCTCATCGCCATGAACAACGCGGCGGGGCTCGAGCCCGGCCGCTTCACCGCGATGACCCGCCTCGACCACAACCGTGCCATGGCCCAGCTGGCCCAGCGCGTCGGCGTGCCGGTCGCCGAGGTCACCAACATGACCATCTGGGGCAACCACTCGACCACCCAGTACCCGGACCTGTTCCACGCCAAGGTGGGCGGCAAGTCCGGCGTCGACGCCGTCGGCGACATGGAGTGGGTGGAGAACACGTACATCCCGACCGTCGCCAAGCGCGGCGCGGCGATCATCGACGCCCGCGGCGCCTCGTCCGCGGCCTCGGCGGCCAACGCGGCGATCGACCACGTGCACGACTGGCACCTGGGCACCCCCGAGGGTGACTGGGTCTCCATGGCCATCCCGTCGGACGGCTCCTACGGCGTTCCCGAGGGCCTCATCTCGTCGTTCCCCTGCACCTGCAAGGACGGCAAGTACGAGATCGTCCAGGGCCTGGAGATCGACGACTTCTCCCGCAAGATGATCGACGCGTCGGTGGCCGAGCTGGCCGAGGAGCGCGACGCCGTGAAGGAGCTCGGCCTCATCTGAGCCGCCGCTCGCCCTCCATCCCCTCTCCGAAATCTGGCTGTTCACCTGCCCGCGAGGTAGACGGACAGCCAGATTTCGCCGTTTTCGGCGGCAGGGGGGAGGGGCGGCGCAGAAATTTTGGCGAGCGGGAATGAAGGGGGAGCGGGAGCGTTATTTAGTGCTAATTACCCACTTCCCGTTGGAGGAGAAGCAATGCGTAAGTTCCTGGCCGCCCTCGTGGCCCTCACCTCGGTCCTCGTGGCCGCCCCGGCCGTCGCCGGCGCCCAGACGGGCACCTCGAAGGTCTACGTGACCCACGGTCTCCCGCTCGACACCGCCGGCACCAAGGTCGACGTCTACGTCAACGGCGCACTCACGCTCGACGACTTCACCTTCGGCACCACCGTCGGCCCGCTCACGCTCCCGGCTGCGACCTACAACGTCCAGATCAAGACCCCGGACGGCGCCAGCACCCTGATCACCAAGAGCGTCGACGTGCCCGCTGGTGGCAACTTCTCGCTCGTGGCCAGCTTCGTCGACGCTGCGGGTACCCCCGGCATCAACGTGTTCGCCAACAAGGTGTCCCGCATCTCCCGCTACGGCTCCCGTGTGGCGCTGCACCACGCCGCTGCCGCCCCGTCGGTCGACGTGCTCCTGGGCCGCTACCCGATCTCGCGCAAGATCCCCCGTCTGCGCTTCCCGGTGGCCAAGGCTGCCCCGAACGGTGCCCAGGCCAACCTGTGGGTCCGTGCCAACCGCGGCTACACCTTCGACGTGAACGTCGCCGGCACCAGCACCACCGTGCTGAAGCTCGACAACGCCAAGTTCCCGGGCCGCACCCTCACCAACGTCTACGTGGTGGGCTCGGCCTCCGGCGGCACGCTGCAGTTCCTGACGAGCTCCATCAAGCTCTGACCGTCATCTACTGACGAACTGGTTCGGCCCGGGGCTTCGGCACCGGGCCGACGCCGTTTTCAGTACTCGGTGGTGGCGCGGAGGTCGCCGAGGGTGTCGTTCACCGACGCCAGCGCCGTAGCGCCGTCGATCAGCACCCGCACGTCGCCGGCCAGCTTCATCCGGCCCTGCATGAACGCCACCTGGGCCGACACCTCGCCCGTGATGACCGCGACCGCAGTGTCGTAGTCAAGGGTGAACGTGACCGGTGCGTCGGCCTGCTTGCCGGGGACGATCGTGGCGCGGCCGCCGCTCACGTCGA
Organism: uncultured Actinomycetes bacterium; assembly: GCA_903941145.1. Lineage (GTDB taxonomy): Bacteria > Actinomycetota > Acidimicrobiia > Acidimicrobiales > Microtrichaceae > CAJANQ01. Next base: position 984 of record CAJANQ010000140.1, on the reverse strand, counting down.
GGACGTAGCGGACCTTGCCGTTGCCACCGCCGGAGACCTCGTACTGGATGACCATCTCGGCGTCGTCGGGCACGTCGGCCGACTCCAGGGCCGCAGCGGCCTGCTCCAACCACTCGTCGCTCAGGTACTTGACCATGACGGGACACTACCTGTGCCCGTCGGTCGGCTGGACCGGTGCCGGGGTGGCTCGGGTCGACCGGGCCGCCGCACCGGGACGTCGCCAAGAGTTCACCTTGGCGTCGGAACCGGCACCTTCCGCCGTTACCTTCGTCCGGTTCCATCATCCCCGTGGCGGCCATTACCACGGACGGACCCCCCGGGTCCGACGACCTTCCTCGCGCTATTCCCAAGGCCCTCAGCAAGGGCGACCGTGTCTTCCGCGCGCTCTCGGGCGGCGCCGCTGCGCTGTGCCTGGTCATCATGGCGGCCACGGCGGTGTTCCTCACCGTCAAGGCAATCCCGGCACTTACTGCGGCTGGTCCGCTCAAGTTCCTGACCGACACGACCTGGGAGCCGGACCGCAAGCAGTTCGGCGTGGGCGGCCTGCTCATCAACACGATCCTCATCGCCGGCGTCGCACTGCTGGTCGCCGTTCCGCTGTCGCTGGGTCTGGCCCTGTTCATCAACGAGTACGCACCGGGCCGCGTCCGGCGGGTGCTCACCAGCGCCGTCGACCTGCTCGCCGCCATCCCCAGCCTGATCTTCGGCATGTGGGGGTTCTTCGCCCTTCAGGAGCCGCTCATCGGCGTGGCCACCTGGATCGCCGACCACCTGAACGCCATTCCGCTGTTCCGGCTCACGGCGCCTGACGCAGCCCTGTCGCAGTCGACGTTCGTCGCCGGCATCGTGGTGGCGTTCATGGTGACGCCGGTCATCACGTCGGTCTCCCGTGACGTGATGGCGCAGTGCCCCCGGGTGCAGTGCGAGGGCGCCCTCGCTCTGGGTGGCAGCCGCTGGGGCATGATCCGCGACGTCGTGCTGCCC
>CAJANQ010000139.1 GCA_903941145.1 uncultured Actinomycetes bacterium | reverse complement strand
TCGGGTTCACCTGGGAGCACACGGCCCACCGGTTCGTGACCCGGGCCCAGGTGCGCACCCGCACCGCCGGCAACCGGTTCAGCCACCTCGACGAGCTGCTCGAGCAGAACGCACCGGGCTGACCGGCATGACCGTCGACCTGCTCGCCGAGTCCGAACGGCTGCTGAGCGGCGAAGCCTCGACCGACGGCCACCAGCCGCTCGTGTTCCTGAGCGGGAGCCGGCTGTCTGAGCTCGGCGACGGGCTGGCGTTCGTCCAGTCGTTCGGCAACGTCACGGCGCTCGTCGACGACGGGCGCATGCTGCTCGTCGACGCCGGCGGCATCCTCCAGTTCCGCGAGGTGCACCAGGCCGTCCGGGACTGGACCACGGCACCGCTCGACGTCGCGGTCTACACGCACGGGCACGTCGACCACGTGTGGGCCGTCCCGCTCTTCGAGGCCGAGGGGGCGCCGGTGCGTGTCGTCGCCCACGAGAACCTGCCCGCACGGTTCGACCGCTACGACCTGACGAACGGGTACAACGGCACGATCAACCAGCGGCAGTTCCAGCTGCCCCAGCCGATGTTCCCGTCGGGGTTCCGCTACCCGGACGAGACCTACCACGACGACCTGGTGGTGACCGTCGGCGACCTCCAGGTCGAGCTCCACCACGACAAGGGAGAGACCGACGACGGCACCTGGGTCTGGGTGCCCGAGCGCAAGGTGCTGTGCACCGGCGACCTGTTCATCTGGGCGGCCCCCAACTGCGGCAACCCGCAGAAGGTGCAGCGGTTCCCGTTCGAGTGGGCCGCCGCGCTGCGCAAGATGGCGGCGCTCGGCGCCGAACTCATGCTCCCGGGCCACGGGCTGCCCATCGCCGGGCGCGACCGCATCGCCGGGGTGCTGTCCGACACCGCCGAGCTGCTCGAGTCGCTCGTCGAGCAGTCCCTCGCGCTCATGAACTCCGGCGCCCGGCTCGACGACCTGATCCACACCGTGCGCGTCCCCGAGCACCTGGCCGGCCGGCCGTGGCTGCAGCCGGTCTACGACGACCCCGAGTTTGTGGTCCGCAACCTCTGGCGCCTCTACGGCGGCTGGTACGACGGCAACCCCTCGCACCTGCAGCCCGCCCGGGAGACGGCCCTTGCGACCGAGCTCGCCGACCTGGCCGGCGGGGCCTCGGTGCTGGCCGACCGGGCGACGACGCTCGCTGCCGAGGGCGACCTTCGGCTGGCGGGGCACCTGGCCGAGTTCGCCGCGCTGGCCGCCCCCGACGACACCGGGATCCTGGCCGTGCGCCGCGACGTGAACCAGGCGCGGCTCCAGACCGAGCGCTCCCTCATGGCCCAGGGCATCTACCGCTGGGCCGTCAACGAGTCTGCCGACAAGATCGAGCAGCTCGGCACCACGAACGAGCAGGACGGAGACCGCTGATGGGCATCCTCGACAACTTCCGGGTGGACGGAAAGATCGCGCTCGTGACCGGCGCCGGCCGGGGCATCGGCAAGGCCTCGGCCCTCGCGCTCGCCGAGGCAGGAGCCGACGTGGTCGTCGCCGCACGGACCCTCGAGCAGGTCGAGCAGACCGCTGCCGAGGCCGAGGCGTTCGGCGTACGCGCCGTGCCCGTCGCGTTCGACGTGTTCGAGATCGAGCGGCTCGGCGAGCTCGTGGCGGTCGCCACCGAGCAGCTCGGCGGCCTGGACCTGCTGGTCAACAACGCCGGCGGCTCGTTCCCCAAGCCGCTGCTCGAGACCAGCGTGAAGTCGTTCGAGAAGGCGTTCTCGTTCAACGTCACGACGGCGTTCGAGCTCACCAAGCAGGCCGTCCCGGCGATGCTCGCCCGCGGCGAGGGCGCCGTGGTGAACATCTCCTCCGCAGCCGGTCGGCTGCCCGACCGTGGGTTCTCCGCCTACGGCACCGCGAAGGGTGCGCTCACGCACCTGACCCGGATCATGGCCGCCGACCTGAACCCGCACGTCCGGGTCAACGCGATCGCCGTCGGTTCGGTCGCCACCTCGGCACTCGAGATGGTGCTGACCGACGACAACCTGCGCCAGACGATGGAGGCCAACACCCCGCTGCGGCGCCTGGGCACGCCCGAGGACATCGCGGCCGGCGTGCTGTACCTGTGCTCGCCGGCGGGCTCCTACCTGACCGGCAAGATCCTGGAGATCGACGGCGGCATCGAGTCGGCCACCTTGGCCATGGGTCTCCCCGACCTGGAGCCCCCCACCGCCTAGTCCCGGACTAGGCGTCGCGACGCTGGATCGGGAGTCGCCGAACACGCAGTCGGGTGCCGTCAGCGACCACCACTGCCCCTCGTTCGAGATCGGTCCCGCATGCCATCACGGTGCGCAGCACCACCCGGAACAGGTCGTCAGACCGCACCGACTGCTGGCGACGGACCAGCAGGACCGACGTTCGTACTGCCCCAGTCCGTGCCAACAGCTCACCGAAGTCGCTGTCGTTCGACACGATGACGCGGCCGGTTCGAGCGGCGAACGACAGCAGCGTGGAATCGGTTGAACGAGCCAGACCGACGTCCCGGACATGCACTGCGTCGTGTCCCACTTCAGCAAGTCCCGCTGAGATTCGGGGCGACAGGTTCTCGTCGACGAGCAGCTTCACACTGGATGCTGGAGCGGCGAACGCTCCCCAACGACGGCGGCCGCATACCGGAGAGAAGCCGCAACGTCCGCGGCTTCCAGGTCCGGGTGCTCAGCGACGATCTCCTCCGTCGACATGCCGTCTGCGACCATCGCCACCACAGTGGCGACGGGGAACCGCAGTCCTCGGATGCACGGGACTCCACCCATGCGGTCCGGGTCCACGGTGATCCGCTCGAACGACATGAGACCAGCGTAACGGCGACCCGCCGACCCGTCACCGGAGATTGGGGCCCGGTCGGCCTGGGTCAGACCTGGTCGAGGGGGCGGCGGTCGTCAACCGTCGGCTGGCGGCCGGTGCGCAGCGGGGACAGCTCGGCGTCGACCAGCAGGATGCGTTCGCGGCCGGTGACGGTCTCGCCGAGCCGCTCGTAGAGGTGGAAGAACTCGACGTCCCCACCGTCGCTCGCCGCCTCGAACTTCGCCCACGAGTCCCAGTCCGGGACCGACCAGATGCCGATGACCTCGTCGTCGGCGCGCATCGCAGTGCGGAAGGCGCCGACCAGCTCCATGCCGAACCGGGCGCGGTCCTCGGTGGCCGGCCCGACGACGGCCTCGCAGACCTGCGGCGCAGTACCCGGACGGCAGGTGACGGTCTCGTGCACGTAGGCCACTGCGCCGGTGCCGCCGCGGGACTCCCAGTCGGCCACCGACGGCGAGTCGGCGTGCGCCACCACGATCCGGTCCAGCCCGCCCGTGCGGAACTCGGCGGCCCGGGCCCACCACTCGGCCAGCATCGGGTCACGGTGGTCGGCGCCGACCAGCTCGACCTCGAAGTTGTGGGCCAGGGCCTCCCAGCCGTCGTACTCCCAGAGGTTCACGACCTGCGGCCATCGTCCGGTCGACCCGACGACCGAGAACACGCCGAAGCACGACTGGCGGCGCAGCGGACCGGCCTCGGGGCACCAGTTGGCGGTCATGTGATGCTGGTACTTGGCGCGGGCGGTCCCGACGACGTCGACGAACTCATGGATGTAGACACGTGCCATACCGCGAGGGTACCGGGGCTCGGCATCACCGGGTCGGGCCGCGTAGGGTGCGCCCGACCGATTCTGCGGACCTTCTGGAGGACCCGATGCCCGCACTCCTGACCGAACGACAGGGCCACCTGCTCATCATCACGCTCAACCGCCCCGAGCGGCAGAACGCGATCAACGGCGAGATGCTCGTGCGTCTCTACGACGCCTGCGTCGAGGCCGACACCGACCCGGACATCCGCTGCATCGTGCTGACCGGCGCCGGCGGCAACTTCTGCTCGGGCGCCGACCTGAAGGAGATGGCCGGCGGCCACCAGGGCAACGCCGAGGCCGACGAGCTCGACGTCATGGGCCGGCTCGGCGCCGACCCCGACCTGCCGTGGAAGGCGCTCCTGCGCACCTGGCGCCCCAACGTCCCGATCATCCTGGCGGCCGAGGGCACGGCCATCGCGGGTGGCACCGAGCTGCTCGGCGCCACCGAGATCCGCGTGGCCGGCGAGTCGGCCAAGTTCGGCATCTCCGAGGTGCGCTGGTCGCTCTACCCGATGGGCGGCTCGGCCGTCCGCATCCCGCGGCAGATCCCCTACACCATCGCCTGCGAGCTGCTCCTGACCGGCGACCACATCTCGGCGCAGCGTGCGCTCGAGCTCGGGCTGGTCGGCCACGTGGTCCCGGACGGCGAGGCGCTGGCGAAGGCCATCGAGATCGGCAACCGCATCTGCGAGAACGGCCCGCTGGCCGTCAAGGCGCTGCTCAAGACCCTCCGCGAGACCAACGGCATGGAGGAGAACGAGGCACTCACGCACGAGTTCACCTACGGCTGGGACGTCTTCGGGTCCGAGGACGCCAAGGAGGGCCCCCGCGCCTTCAAGGAGAAGCGGACCCCGAACTTCCAGGGCAAGTGACCGGACGGCGCTGACCACCGGCGCCAACAGGACCGACAGCGAACGCGAGAGAAGGAACACACATGCAGCTCGGACTGATGCTCGGCTACTGGGGCGCGATGCCCGCCCCCGACTGGGCCGACAAGGCCGTCGAGGCGGAGAAGATGGGGTTCACCTCCGTGTGGACCGCCGAGGCCTGGGGCTCAGATGCCCTGACGCCGCTCGCGTACCTGGCTGCCCGCACCGAGAAGATCGCGCTCGGCACCGCCGTGGTGCAGCTGGCGGCCCGTACGCCGACGGCCACCGCCATGAGCGCCATCACGCTCGACTACCTGTCCAACGGCCGGCTCCGGCTGGGCCTGGGCGTGTCGGGCCCGCAGGTGGTGGAGGGCTGGTACGGCCGGCCGTCCAACAAGCCGCTCGCCCGCACCCGGGAGTACGTCGAGATCATCCGGAAGGTCATGGCCCGTGAGGAGCCGCTCGACTTCCAGGGCGAGTTCTACCAGCACCCCTACTCGGGCGAGGGCTCGGTCGGCCTGGGCAAGCCGCTCAAGTCGATCGTCCACCCGCTACGCCGCGAGATCCCGATCTACCTGGGCGCCGAGGGCCCCAAGAACGTGGCCCAGACCGCCGAGATCGCCGACGGCTGGTTCCCGCTCTACTACTCGCCGTACCGCCAGGACGTCTACGCCGACCAGCTCGCCGGCGCCAAGGACGACTTCGAGGTCGCGGCCATCTCGCTGTTCAACGTGACCGAGGACGACAAGCCCGAGACCATCGAGAACGCCCTGGCCGGCACCCGCGCCATGCTCGCCTTCTACATCGGCGGCATGGGGGCCAAGGGCCAGAACTACCACACCAAGCTGGCCGCACGGATGGGCCTGGGCGACGCTGCGGTGGAGATCCAGGACCTGTTCTTCGACGGCAAGCGTGACGAGGCCGTCATGAAGGTGCCGCTGGACTTCGCCGACGAGATCTCGCTCGTCGGCACCCCCGCCCGCATCGCCGACCGGCTTGCGGCGTGGAAGGAGTCGGCGGTCACCGAGATCATGGTGCACGCCGGTTCGGTCGAGCAGCTGCGCCAGGCCGCAGAGCTCATCCTCCCCGCCTGACCCGACCCGACCCGGCCGTCCCCCGCCGAACTCGTCATCTCCATCCACGCCGGTGCGGAGGGAGATGACGAGTTCGGCGCGGTGGGGTGACGAAGGGGATGGGGGTGCTGCGTCAGGCCGGGGCGGTCTCGGTCTGGAACGGCCAGCTCCAGCCGATCTCGGACTCGGCCCGCAGCGCCATGTCGAGCAGGAGCCCGTCCTGGTGGTGCGGTGCGAGCACCTGCAGACCGACGGGGAGCCCGTCGACCAGGCCGCCGGGGATAGAGACCGCCGGGTTGCCGTAGACGTTCGAGATGATCGTCAGCGCGCCCATCCTCACGAAGTCGGGAATCTTCGCCGCGGCTGTCTCGAGGACTGCGTTCGGAAGCTTGGGGACCACGCCCTTCGCCAGGCGCACCGACCCCATGACACCCCGCAGGGCGTAGTGCACTCCCGGAGCCTCGAACAGCTTCTCGATCTGCTCGACGTTCGGGGCGCTCACCGTCGACTCGGCCTTGAACGCCGGTCCCGGGTTGGTCGCCGCGACCACGAAGTCGACCTGCTCGAACGCTGCGGCCATCTCGCGGTAGGCCTGCACCCGGAGCTCTTCGGCCGCACCCGCCACGCGCAGGTTGTACATCGAGTCGGCCAGGAGCAGCCCCAGCCGCACCTGGTCGGTGAGCTCGCCCGCACGCTTGGGCCACATGTTCCCGAGCTCCGAGATGAGGGCCGACAGGTTGCCCATCATCCACTGGGCCGCAAGGTCAGGCAGTGCCACCGAGATGTCGACGACCTCCATGCCGGTGACCTCGGCGATCTCCTCGGCGCGACGCCGCAGCGCCTCGGCCACCCCCTGCTCCAGCCGCACGCCTCCCAGGTCCAGGCAGAGGCCCAGCTTCTTGCCCTTGAGGTCGTGGGTGCCGAGCTCGGCCTCCCAACGACCGTGCGACGGCAGGGAGGCCGGGTCGGTCGCCGAGACGCCGGCCACCACGTCGTAGTGGCGGGCGATGTCACGGACCGACCGGCTCAGTACGCCGCCCACCACCGTGCCGGGACGGTGCGGCGCGTAGGGGCCGCGGGAGATACGCCCGTAGGTGCCCTTCATGCCGACCAGGCCGGTGTAGCCGGCGGGGATG
>CAJANQ010000138.1 GCA_903941145.1 uncultured Actinomycetes bacterium | reverse complement strand
GGCTACGAGCACACGGTCGTCAACGGCGTGCCGTTCATGGAGAGCGGCGAGCACACCGGCGACCTGGCGGGCCGAGTGCTCCGCAGCACGGACTGACCTTCGGAGGGCTGGACATGACCCATCGCACACTCCCCCTGCTGGCCGCCGTCGCGGCCGCCGCCACGCTCATCGCCGGCTGCTCGTCGGAGCAGGCCGCCCCGTCGACGACCGCCGCAACGACCACGTCCACGACCGCGGTGTGTGCGCCGCCCGACACCGGGACGGTGACCGCTGAGCAGCTCACGGTCCCACCAGCCTCGACCCAGTCCGAGTGGGTCGTCACGTCGTTCGACGGCACGAAGATCCGCGCCCACTGGTTCCCGCTGCCCGGGGCAACTGCCGACAACGCTGCCCCGACCGTGCTGATGGGTCCGGGCTGGGGGCTCGCCGGCGACACCGACCCGGAGGGCGTTGGGATCCTGGGCGCGATGAGCATCGGCGGCCTCCACAAGGCCGGGTACAACGTGCTCACCTGGGACCCCCGCGGGTTCGGCAAGTCCGGCGGCGAGGCCAAGGTCAACGACAAGGACTTTGAGGGCAAGGACGTCCAACGGCTGATCTCGTTCGTCGCCAAGCAGCCCGGCGTCCAGCTCGACAGCCCCGGCGACCCCCGCCTGGGCATGGTCGGCGCCTCCTACGGCGGCGGAATCCAGCTCGTCACGGCCGCCATCGACTGCCGGGTCGAGGCGATCGTGCCGGTCATCGCGTGGCACTCGCTGGAGACCAGCCTCTACAAGGCCAAGGTCCCCAAGTCCGGCTGGGCGACGATCCTCGCCGGGGTGAGCGAACTCGGCAAGATCGACCCGCGCATCCTCTCGGCCAAGAAGTCGGGCGACGCCACCAGCACGGTCTCCGACGAGGACTTCGAATGGTTCCAGTCCCGCGGCCCCGGCGAGCTGGTCAACGACGTGAAGGTCCCCACCCTCATCGTCCAGGGCACGGTCGACACGCTCTTCACGCTGGCCGAGGGGGTCCAGAACTACGCGGTCGTCAACGACAACGGCGTGCCGGTCGCGATGGTCTGGTACTGCGGCGGCCACGGGTTCTGCAACGCCAAGGAGGGTGACCCTGACCGGGTGAGCACCGACATCGTCAACTGGCTCGACCGCTACGTGAAGGACGACTCGTCCGCCCCGAAGGTCCCCGGCTTCGACATGGTCGACCAGGACGGGGTCCGGTACACCGCACCCAAGTGGCCGCTCACGGCGGGCGAGCCCATCACGGCGTCCGGCTCCGGCACGCTCGAGCTCACGAAGGACAGCCGGTCCGAGGGTCCCGTGTCGGCGGCGACGGCTGGCGACACCGTCGGACGGCTGTCGGAGCAGATCATGCCGGGGGTCGCCAAGGTGGCCGTCGACGTGACGATCCCGTTCGGCGACCGTTCTGCGCTGGTCGTTGGCGCACCCAAGCTGCAACTGACCTACTCGGGCACTGCGCCCGACGGGCCGCAGCCAGAGGCGGTGTTCGCCCAGCTCGTCGACACGTCGAACCAGAAGGTCGTCGGCCAGCAGATCACGCCCGTGGCGCTGGAGCTCGACGGCAAGGAGCACTCGGTCAAGGTCGACCTGGAGATGATCGCCTTCGCTGCGAAGGCCGGCCAGTCCATGACGCTGCAGCTGGTGGCCACCACGTCGGCGTACGCCACGCCGCGGCTCGGTGGTTCCGTGAACTTCTCCAAGATCCGCATCTCGTTGCCGACCGTCACCAACGCCAAGCCGGCGGCCTGACCCGGACGGGTCGACCCCCGCCTAGCAGGGGCAGTTCTCCGGGGAGGTCGAGGTGGGCGACCGGTAGGTCGCCTGGCCCGGCCGGACCGTCTCCACGCGCTGACCGCCGGCACCCCGGGAGCTGGTGTCCTCATACACGTAGGGGGCCTCGGTCGTGGTGGGGACGTCGTAGGAGTCCTCGGACCGGTCGAACTCACCGGAGCTGTCGGGCCACTCGTCGTACGGCACCATTGCGTCGTACTGGTTCGGG
>CAJANQ010000137.1 GCA_903941145.1 uncultured Actinomycetes bacterium | reverse complement strand
GGGGCCACCCGCAGTCGGGGTGCCGGTGACGGCGCCGGTGGTCGGGTTGAGGGTGAGGCCGTCGGGCAGCGTGGCCGCGTCACCCGGGATCTCGTAGGTGATGGCGCCGGTGCCCGGGGCGTTGCCGTCCGCGGTGGCGGTGACCCCCGAGGAGAACGCCTGGCCCTTGACGGGGTCAGGAAGCGTGCTGGACGTCCACGTGGGCGGGACGCCCGGAGCTGCGAGGATCTCACCGGTGTACTGCTTGGTGACCGATCCCTCGGTGCCCGACGCGGTGACCGAGAAGTCGTAGAGCCCGGCGGTGGTGGGCGTGCCCGAGATGGCGCCGGTGGCGGCATCGAGGGCGAGACCGTCGGGGATGGTGCCGGCGGTGACCGTGTAGGTCGGGACGGCAATGCCGGTGGCGCTCAGGTCGTAGGTGTACGGGGTTCCGACGGTCATCGTGTCGAGCGGGCCCTCGGTCAGGTCGACCAGCGCGGCGGTGGCGGCGAGGTAGGCGGCGGTGGAGAACGAGTAGGAGACACGGAAGGTCACCGAGCCGTTGGCCGGGACGGTCTTCTTCACAACGAGGGTCATCGCGCTGTCGTCGAAGCTCTGGTCGCCGGGTCGGGTGATGATCAGGCTGTCCGGGTCGGACCCGCAGGCGATCGTCCCGGGCGACGCAGTGGCGAGCGCCGGTCCGGACGCGTAGATGTCGGAGAGTTCGGCCTCGTCGCAGAAGTTGCCGCCGCCGCCGGGCCCGCCCGGCTCTGCGTAGGTCGCGGCCAGCGCGTCAGGGTCGGCGGACCAGAGCGTCAGGTCGGACCCGTCGGCCTGTGAGGCCGACACCGCGCTCGTGGCGCCGCCGGCCAGACGCTGGGAGAGGACCTTGTTGTGGGTGCGGAACGCGAACGCCTCGGGGTCCGGGCCAGGGTCGGGACTGCCGTCGCCGTTGTAGTCGCAGATCGCTGCAGCGACATTCGCGTACTGCTGGCAGTTGTCGGGGTCGACGGCCTTCCCGAAGAGGGCGTCGACAGGCGCGCTGGTGGGGTTGGTCAGCGTCACGTCGACGTTGAGCTGCTGGTCACCGTCAGCAGGAACCGACTGGACCAGCCGGACGCCGACGCCGCTCGAGGTGTCAGCCGAGTCCCAGGCGACCGACGGGTCGCCGGTCGTGTCGGACGAGACGTACGACCCCACCACGCCGGTGGAGAAGACGTTGTTGAACCGCGTGGCGCCTGCGGCCTGCACCGACCAGCCCTCGTACGGGCCGCCGGGCACGAAGAAGTCGCCGTCGTCGCGGCCGGTGCCCCAGCCGTCCTTGTCGCGGTCGACGCGGAAGCCGACAGCGGCGAGTCCGGGCGCGACCGGGGTGTTGCCACGGCGGGGCACGTAGTTGCCATGCCACCCGGCGGGCTGGACGATGTTGGAACCGAACGAGCCGTTCGGGCGGGCACCGACCTCGGAGTAGGAGTTGCGGATGAACGCGTTCGCGCTCACGAGCAGCGCATCGTTGCCGGAGCCCACTGCGCCGGCAGTTGCCGGTGTGAGCGACAGGGTTGCGGCGGCGACGAGGACGATCAGGGCGGCGCCGAGGGCGCGTCGTGCGGAACGGTTCCGTGTGGTCATGCCCGGAGTGTGCGCACACCCCTCGGACGGGACCCGCACGACGGGCGGCTATTGCCGTGGT
>CAJANQ010000136.1 GCA_903941145.1 uncultured Actinomycetes bacterium | reverse complement strand
TGGGCGTCGGCGCGGTAGGAACGGTCGAGCGCATCACGCTCCGGTCGACCCGACTTCGGGCCCAGAACGGCAACGTGTGGCACGTGAACAACGGCGAGGTCCTGCGGGTCGCCAACAAGTCGCAGTCCTGGTCCCGGGCGCTCGTCGACGTGGTCGTTGCGGTCGATGCCAACGTCGACGAGGCCTGCCGCGTGCTCGCCGAGGTCGGCATCGGGCTGCATGGCGAACCGGAGTGGGCGACCAAGGTCAGGTCCGAGCCCGACGTGCTCGGCGTCCACCTGATCGACCCCACCGGCGTCACCCTCCGGGTGTTGTGCGAGACCGAGCCCGCCGACCAGTTCGAGGTTGAGCGCGAGTATCGCCTCCGGGTCCTGCGGGCGTTCGACGCCGAGGGCATCCCGCTCGCCCAGGCCGTCATGCAGCGCCCCGACGCCGCCGCTCCCTAGCCCCTCTCCCCGCCGAAATCTGGCTCCTCGTAGCGATCGGCGCGCCGATTCCGTCCCCGGGTCGGGCCGGAACGGCGCCAGCCGCGCTGACGGGGCAGTCAGTGGGGGCGAGGGTGGCGTCGACCGAGAGCTCGTCGGCCTCGGCGGTCGCCAGCTCCTGCACCCGACCGGCCGCGCACACGTCGGCAGACACCGTGGCGAAGAGTGCAAGGCGCTCGGCGGTGTCGGACACCGTGGCGAGCGTGATCTCGGTCTTCATGCCGACCTTGGCGGCGGACTTGGCGCCGCGGAGTCCCGACAGCACCGCGCCGGCCACGTCGAGCGCCTTGGGGTCGCCGTCGCCGGCCAGGGTCCGCAGTGCCGGGGCCGTGGGCCACTCGGCGCGGTGGACGGATCCCTCCATCCACCAGGACCACGCCTCTTCGGTGGTGAAGGGCAGGAACGGGGCGAACAGCCGGTGCAGCGTCGACAGCGCCGCTGCCAGCGCGGCGCGGGCCGACAGTGCGCCCTGGTCGGGGGCCTCGCCCTCGGGGCCGTAGGCGCGGGTCTTGACCAGTTCCAGGTAGTCGTCGCAGAACCGCCAGAAGAACTGCTCGGTGCGCTCGAGCGCCCGGGCGTAGTCGAAGCCGTCGAACGCCGTCGTGGACTCGTCGACCAGGTCGGCCAGCGCGGCCAGCATCGCCTGGTCGAGCGCCTCGGTGACCTGCGTGCCCTCGGGTGCGGCGCCGAACGACAGCGCGAACTTGGAGGCGTTGAGGAGCTTGATGGCCAGCCGGCGGCCGACCTTCATCTGGCCCTCGTCGAACGCCGTGTCGGTGCCGGGCCGGCCGGACGCCGCCCAGTAGCGGACGCCGTCGGAGCCGTGCTGGTCGAGCAGGTCGGTCGGGACGACCACGTTGCCCTTGGACTTCGACATCTTCTTGCGGTCGGGGTCCAGGATCCACCCGCTGAGCGAAGCGTTGTTGAAGGGGAGCGACCCGTGCTCGAAGTGGGCGCGCAGCACGGTCGAGAACAGCCATGTCCGGATGATCTCGTGGGCCTGCGGGCGAAGGTCCATCGGGAACGTGCGGGCAAACAGGTCGGGGTCGTCCTCCCACCGGCAGGCGATCTGCGGGGTGAGCGACGACGTGGCCCAGGTGTCCATGACGTCGGGGTCGCCGACGAACCCGCCGGGCACGCCGCGCTGGTCCTCGGTGAACCCGGGCGGGCAGTCCGACTGTGGGTCGACCGGAAGGGTGGACTCGTCGGCGACCACGGGCTCGTCGAGGAGCGGCTCGCCCTCGGCGTCGAGGCGGTACCAGACCGGGAACGGCACGCCGAAGTAGCGCTGCCGCGACACCAGCCAGTCGCCGTTCAGGCCACCGACCCAGTTGTCGTAGCGGTGCTGCATGTAGCCGGGATGCCACGACAGCTGCGAGCCGCGTACGAGCAGCTCGGTCTTGAGCTCGTCGGACCGGCCGCCGTTGCGGATGTACCACTGGCGAGACGTCACGATCTCGAGCGGCTTGTCGCCCTTCTCGAAGAACTTCACCGGGTGGGAGATCGGCCGGACGTCGCCGAGCAGCTCGCCGGACTCACGCAGCAGGTCGACCATCTGCTCGC
>CAJANQ010000135.1 GCA_903941145.1 uncultured Actinomycetes bacterium | reverse complement strand
GGCATCACCACCGAGTACCCGGTGATCCGCCACATGAACAACCTCGAGAGCGTCTACACCTACGAGGGCACGAACGAGATCCACACGCTGATCCTCGGCCAGGCCATCACTGGGATCGCCGCGTTCAGCTAGCGGGCCGCTCAGTCGTCGGACAGCGCGTCGATGCAGACCGTGACGGCGATGAGCAGCACGTCGTCCTCTCCGTCGAGGATCTCGATGCCATAGGTGTCGTTGACCTTGAACCAGTCCTTCGAGACCCTCGCGACGGTGTCGCCGTCCCGCTCGATCTCGTACTCGTGGTCGGCGATGTCGCCGTGGGCGTGCAGCTCGCCGCCGCCGTCGATCTCCACCTTGTAGCGGTCACGGATCCCGATGAGCTTCTTGTGCACCGTGGCAGAGGGACCGTCGGCCACCTCGATCGACATCTTGTCGCGGACCGTCATCACACGTTCTTTGATCTCGACCAGGTTCTTGCCCGACTCGTCCTCGAGCAGGAAGGTCTGGCGGACCCGCATGGACTTGCCGTCGACCTTGAAGACCTTGTCGCCGTCCTCGTTCCTGATCCACGAATCCTCGCCGACGCCCATGACGCTGTCGCGCATCTGGAACTTGTGCGTGCCCTTGCCGTCGCCGATCCGGTCGAAGATCCCCATGCGCCGGACGCTAGCCCCTGCCCCTCCCGGCGGCAGCAGGCAGGATCTCTCACACGAAGCAGGTCGGCGCAGCACGCTCCGACCGTGACTAGACATGAGGTGAACCAACCCGCCCGTCGAACACAGCCACCGCCTCATGCCGCCTCCGACCAGTGAACGTCCCATCCCACACGGCCTCGGCCGGGCCGCACGGGCCTACTTGTTGGCCACGGCCTGCTCGGTCATGGGCACGGCGCTCGGACTGCTGGGCGCTACCGGTGCCACGACCGCAGCAGGCGCCAAGGACCACGGCGCCGTCTACACGGGCATCTACACGGCGCTCGTGCTCTTCACGTCCGCGCTCGCAGTTCCCTACGCACCCCGGGTCTGCACACGCCTCAGCACGCGGACTGCCTTCGTCACCGTGCAGGCGCTCGCCGCTGCGACCTGGGTGGTCGCCGGGACGCTCCTGCTGCTGGGCGTGCCCACCATGCCGGTGCTCCTCGTCGCCGCACCGCTCTTCGGTGTGACCGGCGGGGTGAGCGTCGTACTCCGGCCGGTGCTGGCCAAGTCGTACCTGGCGTCGGGCGGCACCGCGGATGCGTTCGCCCGGGTGTCGGTCGTCAGCGGTGCGTCGTGGATGGTCGGCGCGCTCGGCGGCGGACTGCTGCTCAGCAACGTTGCGCTCGGCTGGGGACTCGTCCTGAACGGAGTGCTCACGAGCGTGCTGGTGCTCACGGTCCGCCGGGTCACGCCCGCGGTCGACCCGGCCGAGCCACGGCGTGCCGACCACCCGTGGCGCGACATGCGCGACGCGCTCGGCGTCAGCCGGACCCTCCGGTGGACCACCGCGCTCGGCTGCACCATCACCCTGTTCATCTCGCCCATGACGTCGTTGGTCGTACCGATCGCACAGGACCTCCGCCAGAAGCCGCTGCTCGCCGGAGCCGGGCTACTCATGTCGGCGTTCGCCGCCGGCGAGTTCCTCTCGCCCAGGCTCGTGCGACTGCTGTCGCGCCAGCGCGAGGACCTGCCTGCTGCGACGGTCGCCACCACTGGCGCTGGCCTGATGCTGCTCCTGCTCGGAGCGGTCTCGCTCGTCGTGTCGGACCAGCCGGAGCTGCTGGCGTGGCTGGTCGTCGGGGTGCTGTTCGGCGGGTTCCGCTACGCAACGACCGCACTCTTCGTCGGCTCTGCGGCAGAGTCCGGCGCCGTCGAGACGCGACGACCAACCTGGCCGCCGCCATGCTGGTCGGCGGGCTCGCAGCACCGCTCGGCACGCTCTTGTGGAGCGCCGTCATCGGAGGGGTCTCGGCAGACGCCGCGCTCGTCGTCAGCGGCGTCGGAGCGGTGGTCGGTGCCCTCGTCGTGCACGTCGCGGCACGGACCAGCACGGAGGACCCCGATGCCGGCGTCGGACCAGAGCAAGGAGGCACCAGTGCCGCAGGCTGAAGCACTTGCACGGAACGTCGCCCGGTGCGTCCTTGGCGC
Source organism: uncultured Actinomycetes bacterium (assembly GCA_903941145.1). Classification (GTDB taxonomy): domain Bacteria; phylum Actinomycetota; class Acidimicrobiia; order Acidimicrobiales; family Microtrichaceae; genus CAJANQ01. Next base: position 10,475 of record CAJANQ010000135.1, on the reverse strand, counting down.
GGCGCTGGTCGCAGCCGGCGTCGGACACCTGACCGCGCAGCGGGTCGAGTTCCAGGCGCAGGTCCCGTCGTGGTTGCCGGTCGACCCCGACCTCGTCGTGGTCGTCTCCGGCGTCGTCGAGATCCTGCTCGGGGTGGCGCTCGTCGTCGCCGGACGACGCGCTGCGCCGGTCGGCGTGGCCGCCGCGGCGTTCTTCGTCATCATCTTCCCCGGCAACGTCGCGCAGTTCGTCGAGCACCGCGACGCGTTCGGCCTGGACAGCGACACCGAGCGTTTCGTGCGGCTCTGGTTCCAGCCGCTCCTGGTGGTCTGGGCGCTGTGGTCGACCGGTGGGTGGCGCTGGCTCCGATCCCGCACCCGCCCGACCAACTAGACCGGCTAGACCAGCGCGACGTCGGCCGTCAGGTCCAGGGACCGCAGCCGCTCCTCCACCGTCGGCGACGCGTGTGCGGTGATGAGCTCGTCGGCGTCGGCATGTTCGGCGAACGCGGAGAGGTACTCGCGCACGGTGCCGGGTGTGCCCACGGCGAGGTACCGCATCATCCCGGCGATCTGTCGGCCCTGCGGCGAGGCCAGGAGCGCGTCGGCCTCTTCGTCAGTGAGGTCGCGGTCCTTGACCAGGAACCTGGCGACCCGGGACCGCATGACACGCTGCAGCTGGGTCTGGGCGTCGGTGTCGGTGTCGGCAGCGAGCACGTTGACCGCAGCGATCACGTACGGGGCGTCGAGCTGCTCGGACGGCTGGAACTCGGCGCGGTAGATGGCGACGGCGCGCTGGAGCGACTCGGGGGCGAAGTGCGAGGCGAAGGCGAACGGGAGCCCCATCGCCGCGGCCAGCTGCGCCCCGTAGAGGGACGACCCGAGGATGTAGAGGGGCACGTGCGAGCCCTTGCCCGGAGTGGCCTCGACGCCGGGCACCCTGGTCGAGTCGCCCAGGTAGGCCTGCAGCTCGGCGACGTCGTCGGGGAAGCGGTCGGACCGCTGGGCGCTGGTCCGCATGGCCGCCGCCGCGGCCTGGTCGCTGCCCGGCGCCCGGCCGAGCCCCAGGTCGATACGGCCCGGGTGGAGCGCAGCGAGCGTGCCGTACTGCTCGGCGATGGTGAGCGGCGAGTGGTTCGGCAGCATCACCCCTCCGGCGCCGAGGCGGATGCTCGACGTGTGGGCGGCGACGTGGGCCGCGAGCACCGCCGGGGCCGACGAGCCGACCGACGACATGTTGTGGTGCTCTGCGTACCAGACCCGCTGGTAGCCGCGCTCCTCGGCCCGTTGCGCCATCGAGACACAGCCTTCGAACGCGTCGCCCGGCGTCTGGTCGCGGCGGATAATCGCCAGGTCCAGAACCGAGAGCGGACGGGGGGCCATAGGACCAGTCTGGCAGGGGCGCCGGACGGGCGTCAGCCCGGCTGGAAGGACTCGGCGATCTTCTTCGACGCCGTCAGCGAGCAGTCAGCGAACTTCTTTGCGGCCGTCGCGTTGGTCGGGAGACTCTTGGCGGCCTCGGTCGACAGCTCCTTGAGCTCGTCGCTGACCTTGCGGAGCTGTGCGTCGTAGTCGCCGGCACCGTTGCGGCCGTTGGCCACCAGCTCGGCCAGCTCGTCGACCTTGTCGCAGTACCTGGTGACGGCGTCGCCCGCGACGACCGAGCCGTCGGGGCCAGTGACCGGCGGGAGCGTGATGCTGTTCGGGGCCGTCGTGGTCGACGCCTCGTCCTTGCCGCCGCAGGCCGTCACCCCGAGCACGAGCGCCACCACCACTGCCAGCACACCCAACGTCCGTCGCACTGCACGCTCCTGGTCCAGTCCCGGCCGTCCGTCACGGCCGGGGCACCGGCCAACAGTCTGACCCATGCCCTCACTACCCTCTCGGCATGGCAGCCGAACGATCGACCTGGCAGCGGCGGGCACTCAGCCTGCCCGGCGTGTTCGTCGGACTGCTCGTGGTCCTCCCGCTCCTCCTGGTCCTGGTGCCGGTGCTGTTCGTCCACGACGTGGTGCGGTACCGGCGCCTCCCCACCGTGCGGCTCCTGCTGTTCGGTGTCTGCTACCTGGCGTGGGAGGTGCTCGCCGTCCTGGCCTGCGGCGCGCTCTGGGTCCTGGCCGGGTTCGGCACGCAGATGCAGCGCCCCTACTCGCTCCGGGCCCACACCGCGCTGCAGCGGACCTGGGTGAACTCGCTGCTCGGGCTCGCGGAGCCGCTCCTCGGGCTCAGGTTCGACGTCACCGGTGCGGACACGCTCGCCGACGGACCACTGGTGCTGCTCTGCCGCCACACGAGCCTGGTCGACACGCTCGTCCCGGCGAAGCTGCTGATGGACCGCGGGTTCAAGGTCCGGTACGTGCTGAAGGACGACCTGCTCTGGGACCCGGCCCTCGACCTGGTCGGCAACCGGCTGCCCAACCACTTCGTCGACCGGTCCGGGACCAACACCCCCGCCGAGCTCGAGGTCCTTCGTCAGCTGGCAGCCGGCGCCGCACCCGACGAGGCGCTCGTGATCTTCCCCGAGGGGACCCGGTGGACGGCGCCGAAGCGGGCGAAGGTCCAGGCCCGGCTGGAGGAGAAGGACCAGGCCCTGGCGGCCGAGGTCGCCGGCCGGATGCGGACGATGCCGCCGCGCGCTGCCGGCACGACGGCCCTGCTCGACGGCGCTCCGGGAGCGGACGTGGTCACGCTCGCCTACGTGGGCCTGGACGGGCTGGCCGGCCCGAAGGAGGCGCTCGCCGCTGCCCCACTGCCCGAGCCGGTGGTCGTCGAGCTGTGGCGCACACCGCGTGCCGAGGTCCCGACCGACGCCGAGGCGCAGGCCAGGTGGCTCCGGGACGAGTGGGGCAAGGTCGACGACTGGGTCGTCAGGAACGACCGAGGTAGGCGTCCCAAGGGCCGCTGACCTCATAGGTCACGCCGAACGGAAGACCGGCCGCCGTTGCCGGCCCGCGCTGCGAGCTGAAGTACAGACGCTGGCCGTCAGGGCTGAAGCACGGTCCGGTGATCTCACTGCCCTCCTGGCCCTCCACCCGCACGACCGCCTCAGAGCTGCCATCCGGACGGATCACCACGAGCTCAAGGTTGCCGCCGTCCTCAGCGACGAGCAGCGCCCCGCTCGAGGAGTCGGCCAGCAGGTTGTCGACCGCGTCGAGGGTCTGCCCGGCGCCCCCCTGGAAACGGATCGACACCTCCTGCGTGGTCAGGTCGTACTCCCACACCCGCACGTCACCCTTGGTCGTGAACCAGATCAGGTTGCCGATGCAGTCGATGCCCTCGCCACCGTCGAACTGGAGGGCGTCCGGCACCTGGGTGCGGGTCGGGCCCACCGTCGCGCTGGGGTCCGGCACCCTTCGCCACACGACCGTCCCGGGGGCCGACGTGCCACAGGCGACCTCGAGCAGGCCGACGGACAGGTCGGCCGGCCGGTCCGGCGTGAACCGGTACAGACAGCCGTTGGACTTGTCCTCGGTCAGGTACACCCGGCCGTCCTGGGCCACCGCGGCGGCCTCGTGGCTGAACGTGCCGAGGGCGGTCCGGGCGACGGGCCGGGCCGAAGCAGTCGGGTCGACCTCCCAGATCCACCCGCCGTCGTACTCCTCGCCGGAGAGCCAGGTGCCCCACGGCGTTGCGCCGCCGGCGCAGTTGGTCGACGTGCCGGTGAGCGGCTGGAAGCAGCCGGTGATCTGGCCGTCGGGAGCGAACCTCACCGAGGTGACGCCACCGCCGCCGCCCGGGATCTCGTGGTTCACGACGTAGTACCAGCCGCCCGGGACTGCCGCGTCCGGGAAGGTCGCAGCACCGTCGGGGAAGATCCGGTAGTCGATGCCGAACACCTGCTCGCCGCCGCGACCGATGATCCTGCTGCTGAAGCCGGGCTGCAGGTACAGGCCGTTCGGGTCCGTTCCCAGACCGGCCGGCAACGGCGCAGAGGCGGGGGCGGCACATGCGCCGACCACCACCGAACCGACCGCCAGCATCCCCGCAGTCCCTGCCCACTGGAGCGCGGTCCGCCGTGTCACCGCTCCGTCGTTCGCCGTCGTTCCGTCGCCCATCTGGCCTCCTCGTGCACCGGGAAGGTACCGCGACAGGGGCACGGTGGGAACCTTGTCGGCGCTGCGAGGCAACGGTTCCCGACAGGTTCACCCGCCGTTCAGGTCGTAGTTGTCCGGACGAACCGGAGGGCAGAGGACGCCATGGCAGCGGGGTCCTCGAGCGGGCCGAAGTGGTACAGCTCCGGATGGTCCTCGAGCACACCGGACGGGAGCGCGTCGGCGATGTCGGCGGCGAACCCCGCCGGACCCGGGACGCGGTCGCTCCCCTTCAGCACCACGACCGGGCAGGTCACCTCGCCCAGGTGGGCGAAGCCGTCGTGGCGGGCACCCATCTCGTAGTTGGCAGCCTCGACCTCGGGCCGGCAGCGCAGCGTCACCGACCCGTCGGACTGCGGCTCGAACCCATAGGTGACGTAGGCGGCGAGCGCCTCGGGGGCGAGCAGCATCATCGGGGGCTTGGCGGCGAAGTTGGCGAACGCATCCTCGGCCGACGGGAAGGTGGACCGTCGTCGGCGGGCGCCGTCCGCGAGCGGGTTGGAGCCGTCGCCCCCGCCGGCGCCCTGGAGGACGTACCACTCGGGCATCACGATCGGCTCGAAGACCCACAGGCCGGCGAACGTGCCGGGCCGGGCCTGCTCGGCCAGCAGGAGCGCGGCGCCACCCATCGAGTGCCCCAGCCCGACCGGCCGGTCCAGGCCGAAGTGGTCGACCACGGCGAGCACGTCGTCGGCCGTGCCGGACCACTCCATGCCGTGCTCCGGGACCGACGCACGACCGTGGCCCCGGACGTCGAGCGCCACGACCCGGCAGCCGTCGAGCAAGTCCGCCATGGGCGCCCAGACCGCTGCGCAGAACCCGGTGGCGTGCACGAGCAGGACGTCGGGGCCCTCACCGCCGAGGTCGTAGGCCGCCGCGGCCACCCCGCCGGTGGACGGCACCATGACAGGTTCCGGGAAGTCGGGGACGGGAAACTGGTCGGGAACCGGGGGCACGGCGGGAGCATGTCACACCCACCCGTAGCATCGGTGGCCATGGCCTTCCCGCTCCCCTCCTCGCTGTCCCCGTCGCGATTCTCGTCGTTCAAGAGCTGCCCCCTGTCGTTCCGCTTCTCGACCATCGACCGCCTGCCCGAGGAGCCGTCGGAGCCCGCGGTCAAGGGCACGACCGTCCACCGGGCGCTGGAGCTGCTCTACATGGAGCCGCCGGCCGGGCGCACCCGGGACCGTGCGGCCGAGACCCTCGAGCAGGCCCTCGAGGAGATGTCGACCGACTCCGACTACGTCGGTCTGGGCCTGAGCGAGGCCGCGGCCGAGCGGTTCGCCAAGGACTGCACCGGCATGGTCGACCGCTACTTCGGCCTGGAGGACCCGGCGAAGATCCACCCGATCGGCCTGGAGATCAAGCTGCAGGCCGACCTGGGTTCCCTCAAGGTGCGCGGTGTGATCGACCGCCTCGAGCTCGACGCCGACGGCGAGCTGGTCGTCACCGACTACAAGACTGGTCGCGCCCCTCGGGACGGGCAGGTGCAGGAGCGCATGTCGGGCGTGCACATCTATTCGATGATGGTCGAGAAGGTCTTTGGCAAGCGCCCGGCCAAGGTGCAGCTGATCTACCTGGGCCGGGACCCCCAGATCATCGAGGCCACCACCTCGGAGCGCACCGTCGCCGGGGTCGAGAAGAAGGTCGGCGCCGTGTGGGCCGCGGTCGAGCGGGCGTGCGAGACCGAGGACTTCCGGCCCCGCACGTCGGTGCTCTGCAACTACTGCTCGTTCCACGAGTTCTGCCCCGAGCAGGGTGGCGACCCGGCAAAGGCGGCCGAGGTGGCGGTCGCGCTCGGCCGGGTGTGAGGCTGTTCCCGCGATGAGCAGCCCGACCGACCAGACCGACTTCGACCACCCGCTCGTCAGGGGGTTCGACGCCGCCGGCGAGCACCTGGCCGCCCGCTACCGCGGCAACCCCAGGGTCGACCGGGCCATGTACGCGCTCTCGCAGGCCGGGAACCACAGCCTCGTCTGGCACTCCATCAACGCCGTCGACGCACTCGTCGGCGGAGAGGCCGGCCGCAGGCGGGCACTACGCCGCAGCCTGATCCTCGGGTTCGAGCAGGCCGTCGTGAACGGTCCGGTGAAGGCCATGTTCCGCCGCGGCCGGCCGGGCCACGTGACCGACCACCCGCACGACCTGCGAAAGCCCCGCACCTCCTCCTTCCCCAGCGGCCACGCGTCCGCCGGGGCGTGCGCCGCCACCCTGCTGTCGGCCGACCTGGGATGGGCACCGGTGTGGTTCGGACTCGCCGGTGCGGTGGCCTGGAGCCGGGTGCACGTCGGCGCCCACCACCCGAGCGACGTCGCGGCGGGGTTCGTGGCCGGCCGCAGCTTCTCCCGGCTGGCCGGGGCCCTCTGGCCCAGGCCCAGGCCCGGCGTGCTGGTCGTCGGCACGGCCCCGAAGTAGCCGGTCCGGGCACGCGCCCGGTTACCCTCGGCGGATGGCGGCGGTGACCCCCCACGACGACGGCCGCATGAGCGAGTTCGAGGCGCTCATGTGGGAGCTCGAGCGTGACCCGCAGCTGTCCTCGGCGTTCGCCAACCTGACCGTCTTCGACCGTCCGGTGGACCGCAAGAAGTTCCGTGCCCGCATGGAGCGCGCCGTCGTGGCCGTGCCCCGGCTGCGCCAGAAGGTCGTGCCCAGCCCGGCCCGGCTGGCCCCGCCCGAGTGGCGCGACGACCCCTTGTTCGACCTGGACCACCACCTGAGGTGGGTCGACCTGGGCGGCACAGCCGACATGGACGACCTGCTGCACCTTGTCGCCACGCTCAGCCGCCAGCCGTTCGACCGCACCCGGCCGCTCTGGGAGTTCGTCGTCGTCGAAGGTCTGTCCGACGGACGCGGCGCCATGGTCCAGCGCCTGCACCACACGATCACCGACGGCGAGGGCGGCATCCGGCTCTCCGTGCAGTTCCTTGACTTCGAGCGCGACCCGGCCCCGCCGGCCGAGCCGGCCGCCGGCAGCGGGCAGCCCGCCGACGGCAACGGGAGCGCGGGTGACGAGCCGCAGGGCTGGTGGACCCGTACGGCCGACGCCCTCCACCACACCGTCCGAGAACGCGCCGGCCAGGCCCTTGCGGCGACGAGTGCCATCACCAACGCTGCGGTGCACCCGGACCAGCTGCACCAGCGCAGCGCCGAGCTCACGGGCGTGGCCCGGTCCGCGCTGCGCCAGGTCAAGGTGGACCAGCGCCACTCGCCGCTGTGGACCGAACGGTCCCTCGGCCGGTGGTTCGGCGTGTCACAGCTCCGGCTCGACGAGGTGAAGGACGCGGCCCGCGCCCTGGGCGGCAGCGTCAACGACTTCTTCATCGCCGGGGCCGCGGCGGCGTCGGGCCGCTACCACGAGCGGGCGGGACGCCCGGTCGAGACGCTCCGGGTCTCCATGCCCGTCAGCACACGCCACGACCGGTCGGCGGGCGGCAACGCCTTCTCCCCCACCCAGTCGCTCGTGCCGACCAGCGAGATGGACCCCACCGAGCGGTTCCGCCTGGTCCACGAGGTGCTCGCCGCGGTCAAGGCCGAGAAGGCCATCGGCGCGGTGCAGGACGCGGCCGGAGTGGTGAACCTGCTGCCGTCGCTGGTGGTCGTGCGGACCGGACAGCGCCTGGCCGGTTCGGTCGACTTCGTCTGCTCCAACGTGAAGGCAGCCCCGTTCGACCTGTTCATCGGCGGGGCCTTCATGCAGGCGAACTACCCCATCGGCCCCATCGCCGGGACGGCGTTCAACCTGACCACGATGAGCTACCGAGGGTGGATGTTCCTGGGCCTGGTGGTCGACACCGCCGCGGTCGGCGAGCCGCACGCGCTGCTGGACGACCTCGAACGGGCCTACGCCGAACTGCTGCACGCAGGCGGCGTCACCAGCCCGCACTTCGAGCTGGACGTCTGACTCCTTGGCTCCCTAGGGGAGCCGGGTCAGTTGGTCGAAACCTGGGCGTCCAGGCGGCTGAGCAGCCCCCGTACGTCGAGGAGGAGGTCGGCCATCTCCGAGGTCGACACGATCGAGCGGTCGGAGATGTCACCCAGACCACGGTCGATCAGGGCCATGGCCTCGCGGATGGACTGGTCGTCGGACGACGCAGTGTCGTCTGCCGGCAGTTCACGCACCTCGGTCATGTTGCCTCCGTCTCTATTGCATCGTCGGCCACCCCAGCGGTCGTCCGACTTGCTGCCGCCACCATACCCACACGCTGCGACACCCGGTCGCCGCGTTACCGACTCTTCATATTGCTCCCATGAGTTTGGACAGGTAGTCAGCGGCGCCAGCCCTGTCGTGGCACGGGTACCGTCGGCCCCATGACGCAGCAGACCTTTCAGGCCGCCGGTGTGACCTTTGCCAGCTACATGGCGCTCGGGGCTCCGTTCGGGCTCGAGTCCGCCCACGTTGCGGCCGACCTGGGCATGGACTCGATGTGGACCGCCGAGGTCACGGGCCAGGAGGCGTTCGGGCTGCTGGGCGCCGTTGCGGCGTCCGAACCGCGGCTGGGAGTCGGCACCGGCGTGCTGGCACTGCAGCTCCGCACCCCGATGCTGGCGGCGATGGGGGCCGCCACCCTCCAGTCGCTCGTGCCCGATCGTCCCGTCTACCTGGGCGTCGGCATCTCGTCGCCGGTCGTGGTGGGCCGCTGGCACGGCGCCGACTACGGCGACCGCCCGGTCGCACAGACCCGCGAGTACCTCGAGCTGGTCCGGGCGTGCCTGTCGGGCGAGAAGGTCGACCACGAGGGCGACTTCTACCGGACGTCGAAGTTCCGTCTGGGAGTGCGGCTCGAGGAGCGCCGCCCCGAGCTGGTGCTGGGTGCGCTCAACGCCCGCATGCTGCGCACCGCCGGGGAGCTCGCCGACGGCGTCCTGCTGAACTATCTCCCCGCCACCGCCGTGCCGTGGTGCATCGAGCGGGTGCGCGAGGGCGAGGCCGCTGCGGGCCGCGAGCCCGGCTCGTGCACCGTCCACGCCTACGTGCACGTGGGCGTGTGCGACCGTGACGGTGCCGCTGACGCCGCCCGCAAGGACCTGTTCTCCTACGGCGTGGTCGGGGCGTATGCCCAGGCGTTCCGCCGGGCAGGGTTCGACGACGAGATCGACGCCTTGGAGGCCGCCCATGCCAAGGGCGACCGCGACGGTGCGGTGGCCGCCATCTCGGACCGCATGGTCGACGCCATCGACATCTGCGGCGACGCCGCCACGGTGGCCGCAGCGGTCGACGCCTACCGGGCCGCCGGTGTGGACCACCCGGTCGTCATGCCGCTGCCGTGGGGGCCCGACCGCCGCCAGACGGTGCTCGACACGCTCGCCGCCGTCGCCGGCCACTGACAGAAGGAGCCACCCATGGAGCTCGCCGACAAGGTCACGGTCGTCACCGGCGGTGCCAGCGGCATCGGCGCCGCGCTCTGCCGCCGGTTCGCCGAGGAGGGCGCCCGGGCCGTGGTCGTCGTCGACGTGGACCACGCCGGCGCGCAACGGGCCGCCGACGGAATCGCGGCGGACCACCCCGGCACCAAGGTCGTCGCCGAACAGCTCGACGTCGCCGACGGTCCCGCCACGACCCAGCTCGTCGACCGGCTGGTCGCCCAGTTCGGCGGCATCGACCTCTACTGCGCCAACGCCGGGATCGCGACCGGTACCGGGGTCGACGCGCCCTCCCGGGTCTGGCAGCAGGCGTGGGACGTCAACGTCATGGGCCACGTGCACGCCGCGACCGCGCTGCTCCCCCACTGGCTCGAGCGCGGCCAGGGGTACCTGGTCACCACGGCGTCGGCCGCGGGGCTCCTCACGATGGTCGGCGACGCGCCCTACTCCGCCACCAAGCACGCTGCGGTCGGCCTGGCCGAGTGGCTCTCCATCACCTACGGCCAGCGCGGCATCACGGTCTCGTGCCTGTGCCCGCAGGGGGTGCGCACCCCGATGCTGTTCGGCACCGGCGACGGCACGGCCTCGCCCGACGACGGCGCGTCACTTGCGGCGGAGACGGTCAAGGCCCAGGGCGTCGTGGAGCCCGAGGAGGTGGCGCAGGCAGTGGTCGCGGCCGTCCGCACCGGCCAGTTCCTGGTCCTCCCCCACCCGGAGGTCGCCGACTACGAGGCGGCACGGGCCACCCAGCGCGAACGGTGGCTCGGCGGCATGCGCAAGCTCGCGGCGCGGATCGCCGGCCAGTGACCGATCCACACGTCCCTGATCCACACGTCCCTGATCCACACGTCCCTGATCCACACAGGGACACGCTCGACGTCTACGAGCAGCGGGCGGACGAGTGGCAGGACCAGCGCCCGGGCCGGCTCGACGAGGCCGTCGTGTTCGGCCGCCAGGCCCTGGCCACCGGCGGCCCGACGATGGACCTGGGCTGCGGGCCGGGCTGGCACCTTCCGGTGCTGCCGCCGGGCACCGTCGCGGTCG
>CAJANQ010000134.1 GCA_903941145.1 uncultured Actinomycetes bacterium | reverse complement strand
TGGCCGGCGCCGGTCTCGGCGACCAGCCGGGACTTGCCCATCCGGCGGGCCAGGAGCGCCTGGCCGAGGACGTTGTTGATCTTGTGCGAGCCGGTGTGGTTGAGGTCCTCGCGCTTGAAGAGGATGCGCACGCCGAGCTGCTCGGACAGCCGGTGGCACTCGGTCACCGGGCTGGGCCGGCCGGCGTACTCGCTCAGCAGGTGGTCAAGCTCGGCCCGGAACTCCGGGTCGCCCCACGCCGAGCGGAAGGAGCGGTCGAGCTCCTGCAGGGCCGGGACCAGCGTCTCGGGGACGAACTGTCCGCCGAACTCGCCGAACCGGCCGAGGTCGGACGGGTCGCCCATCACGGGCGTCTCGGGCGTCAGGTCGGGGGTGGTGCTCACGCAGTCGAACGTACCCCGGTGCGCCCTCGCGACCCCACCCGGTATGGCGGCCGTGACACTGGTCCGGGCCGGGTAGTCCGTTCGGCCCATTGCTGGGCAAAGGTTCCCGGGCGGCCCCGACTCCGGCGTCGGACGCACACACCCTCCGTACCCTGCGAAGCGTGCGAAGGAAGTTCTGGGTCGTCGGACACGACGAGGAGGCAGCAGCCGGGCAGGCCGCCACCGACGCGCGTGTCGCCGAGCTGGAGCAGACCGTGCTCGACCTGCGTCGCCACCAGGAGCTGGCGACCGAGGCTGAGGACAAGATCCGCCGCGAGATGGCCGACGTGCTGCACAACCGGGTGCAGTCCCGCCTGCTGGCGGCGACGCTCCGGCTGCGACGGGCCGAGCACATGCTCGCCGAGGACCCCGCAGCGGCCGCCCGGTTCATCGAAGAGGTCCGGCGCGAGCTGGACACGATCCGCGAGGACGACGTCCGCGAGGTCAGCCACCTGCTGCACCCGGCCGTCGTCGCCATCGGCCTGGTGCCGGCGATCCGGCGTCTGGCCAAGGACCTCCAGGGCGCCGCCGCCGTGACGGTGAGCGTCTCGCCGGAGCTCCTTGCTGCCGACGACCTGGCAGGCTCCAAGGTGCCCGAGCCGGTCCGGCTGGCCCTCTACCGGCTGGTCGAGGAGGCGACGACCAACGCCCTCAAGCACGGCGATGCCACCGAGATCCAGGTCCGGGCAGAGGTGTCCCCCCTCGGCGACGTGGTGGTGACCGTGTCCGACAACGGCTGTGGATTCGACCCCACCGACGTGCAGATGGGCCTCGGGCTGCTGGGCGTCGAGGGCCGCATGTCGCAGCACGGCGGCCACTGCGAGATCCGCTCTGCGCCCGGCACCGGGGCGACCGTCGTCGGCAGCGTGCCGGTCGCTGGACTTTCAGAGCCGGCGGCCGAGCCGGTCGTCAACCCGCACCTCTCCGCCGGCAGCTGACCGCCGCCGTCCGGAAAGGGCCGGCGGCTCAGGAGCCGAACGCCTCGACGACGGCGAGCGTGGCCTGCACCCGGGCGTGGACCGTGGGGTCCGACGCGTCGATGCCGAGCGCCAGGTAGATGCGCGACAGGTGGTTCTCGACCGACTTCTCGGACAGGACCAGCTCCTCGGCAATGGCGCGGTTGGTGTAGCCCTGGGCGACGAGCTTCACGACCTCCAGCTGGCGGTCCGTGAGCTCGTCGACGGGCGAGCCCGGCCGCGACTGTTCACGAACCAGCGCGGGGTCCACGACCATGAGTCCGGCGGCGGACCCTCTGACGGCTCGGGCCACGGTCGCCAGGTCGGCGGCGGACGACTTGAGCAGGTACGACCAGGACCCGATGACGTCCTCGGGAAGGCTGGCGATGATCCCCGGGTCGGCGTGGCTCGACAGCAGGACCACGC
>CAJANQ010000133.1 GCA_903941145.1 uncultured Actinomycetes bacterium | reverse complement strand
CCCAGCACGAGTACCGACTGGATCTCCCCGAGTGCGTCCTGCACGTGCGTCCCCTGTTCCCTCTGCGAGTCGTCCCGGACACGTCGTTCCGGCTGCTCAGTATGCGGCCTGTTCCCGTATCCTCCACCGGATGAGCACCCGGATGCTGATCATTCTCGCCCTCGTCTGCGGGCTGCTCATCCTGGGGGCGTTCGCCGTCCAGGCCCTGCAGGTGCTCTGACCCGTCGACGGGCCGTCGGCCGAGTTCACCGGGCCGACACTTCCCCCTTCCTGTCGGGGTGCTGCCGGTGGGTAGCATCGCCCCCGTGACGGAACAGCAGCAGTTCGACCTGGTCGTGATCGGTGGCGGGCCCGGCGGGTACGCCGCCGCCCTGTACGGAGCTTCGGCGGGCCTCTCGGTGGCCCTCGTCGAGAAGGACAAGGTGGGCGGCACCTGCCTGCACCGTGGGTGCATCCCCGCCAAGGAGCTGCTGGAGACCGCCGCGGTCGTCCGCATCGCCAAGTCGGCCGGGGACTTCGGCATCGAGCTCGAGCTCAAGTCGTTCAACTGGGCCCGCGTGGCCGAGCGCAAGCAGCAGGTCATCGACACGCTCTTCAAGGGCGTGAGCGGACTGCTCAAGGGTCGCAAGGTGACGGTGTTCGCCGGGACCGGCTCGCTCGGCGCCGACCACGTGGTCGAGGTCGTCGGGAACGACGGCGAGCAGGCCACGCTCAAGGGCACCCACGTGGTGCTGGCGAGCGGGTCGTCGCCCCGCAACATTCCGGGCTTCGAGCCGGACGGCTCCCGCATCCTGAACTCCGACTCGTTCTTCGACATGTCGGCCGTCCCGCGCAGCGCCGTGGTCATCGGCGGAGGCGCCATCGGCTGCGAGTTCGCCTCGACCCTGTCCGACCTGGGTTCGCAGGTGACCATCCTCGAGGCGCTGCCCAAGATCCTCCCGGGCTGCGATGGCGACGTCACCCGAGTGGTGCTGCAGTCGTTCAAGAAGCGCGGCATCGAGGTCCGTACCGGCACCGCCGTCACCGGGGTGCAGGTGGCCGACGACCACTCCCGCGTGGTGCAGCTCTCCGAGGGCGACCCTGTGGTCTGCGACGTCGTGGTCGTGTCGGTCGGGCGAGTGCCCGTGACCGAGGGCCTGCTCCGAGAGGGCACCGCCGTCAACATCACCGACCGCGGCCACATCGAGGTCGACGACACCTGCCGCACCGCCGAGCCGGGCGTGTGGGCCGTCGGTGACGCCATCAACACCCCGCAGCTGGCGCACGTCGCGTTCGCCGAGGCGATCGTGGCGGTCAAGGACATGCTGGGCGAGTCGCCCGCCGGCGTCGACGCCGCCAAGGTGCCGTGGGCCATCTACTGCCACCCCGAGGTCGCGTTCGCCGGCCTGTCCGAGGACGCCGCCAAGGAGGCTGGCTACCAGGTCGTCACCTCGAAGCACCGCTTCGCCGGCAACAGCCGTGCGCAGGTGCTCGGCGAGACCGAGGGCCTCGTGAAGATCATCGCCGAGCAGCGCCCCGACGGCACCGCCGGCACGCTCCTGGGCGTGCACATGGTCGGCCCCTGGGTCACCGAGCAGCTCGCCGCCGGCTACCTGGCCGTCAACTGGGAGGCCACGGTCGACGAGGTCGCCGAGTTCCTCCAGCCCCACCCCTCGCTCACCGAGCTGTTCGGCGAGTCGGTCCTGTCCATGACCGGCCGCTCGCTCCACGGCTGAGCCCACCGATCGAAGCCCCCCCGGTCGCCGCGACGTACGCTGCGGTGACCGCCGAAAGGAATCAGTCAATGACCGACATCGTGATGCCGCAGCTCGGGGAGTCCGTCACCGAGGGCACCATCACCCGCTGGTTCAAGGCGGTCGGCGAGTCCGTCACCGAGGACGAGCCGCTGTTCGAGGTGTCGACCGACAAGGTCGACACCGAGGTGCCCGCGCCGTGCTCCGGCGTCGTCGCCGAGATCCGCGTGCCCGAGGGTGACACCGTCGACGTCGGCACCGTGCTCGCCGTCGTGGGTGACGGTGCTGCTGCGCCCGCCCCGGCCCCCGAGGCGCCCGCGCCCGAGGCCGCCCCCGAGCCCGCACCTGCCCCGGAGCCTGCTGCTCCGGCACCGGTCGCCGAGCCCCAGGTCGCTGCGCCCGCGCCGGCCCCGGCCCCGGCCCCGGCCCCGGCCCCTGCCCCGGCCCCGGCCCCTGCCGCCGAGGCTCCTGTCGCCGGTTCCGGCCAGCTGCTGTCGCCGCTCGTGCGCCGCCTGGTCGAGGACAACGGCCTGGACCCCGCCACCATCCCCGGCACCGGAGTGGGTGGCCGCATCACCCGCAGCGACGTGCTCGCCGCGATCGACTCCAAGGGCTCGGTCCCGGCAGCCCCGGCCCCGGCTCCGGCACCCGTCGCGCCGTCGGCCCCGGCGTCGTCGAACCCGCCGCCCGCCCCGCCCGCACCGTCGACCGCACCCCGGCCCCGGCCCGCCGTCGAGTCGCTCCGTCCGGGCAGCGGCGACCGTGTCGAGCCGCTCAACAAGATCCGCCAGCTCACCGGCGAGCACATGGTGATGTCCAAGAACACGGCGCCCCACGTGGTCACCGCCGTGGAGGTGGACTACGAGGCCGTCGAGCGTGCCCGCCGTGCGTACCGCGACCAGTTCAAGGCCGAGGAGGGCTTCTCGCTCACCTACCTGCCGTTCATCTCGCGGGCCGTCGTGGACGCCCTCCACGAGTTCCCGCACATGAACGCCTCGATGGGTGACGGCGAGGTGCTGCTGCACTCCGACGTGAACCTGGCGATCGCCGTGGACCTGGACTTCCAGGGCCTGCTCGCCCCGGTCGTGCGCAACGCCCAGTCCAAGCGGCTCCGGGCCATCGCCCGCGACATCCGTGACCTGGCCGACCGTGCCCGGGCCCGCAACCTGGGCCCGGACGACCTGGCCGGCGGCACGTTCACCATCAGCAACTCGGGCAACTTCGGGACGCTGATGGTCACTGCGGTCATCAACCAGCCGCAGGTGGCGATCCTGAGCAGTGACGGCATCTCCCGCAAGCCGGTCGTCGTGCGCGACGCGTTGGGCAACGAGACGCTCGGCATCCACTCGGTCGGCGTGCTGACGCTGTCGTGGGACCACCGGGCGTTCGACGGGGCCTACGCCGCGGCGTTCATGGACCGCGTGCGCGAGATCCTCGAGACGCGGGACTGGGTCGCGGAGCTCTGAGCCCCGTGACGCCGGCTGCTGCCCCGGGACACTGACGTGACCGACGTGGCGGCCGACGCGCCCGCACTGCTCACCGGCACCGGCGCACCGCTGCGCGTCCGCTGGCTGGGCCGCGTGCCGTACCTGGAGGCCTGGGACCTGCAGCGTGCGTTCGCCGCGGGCGACGAGGACCGGCTCCTGCTGCTCGAGCACCCGCCCACGTTCACGCTCGGTCGCAACGCCGAGCCGTCCAACGTGGTGGGCGACCCGGCCGACGTGGGCGCCACGCTCGTGCACGTGGACCGTGGTGGTGACGTCACCTACCACGGTCCCGGCCAGCTGGTCGCGTACCCGCTCCTGACCCTGCCGACTGCGGTCCCTGGCGGTCTGCCCGACACCCGGGCGTGGGTCGCCACCCTCGAGCAGGTGGTGGTCGACGCAGTGACGGCGCTCGGTCTCACCGGTGCGACGCGTCGCGAGGGCTACCCCGGCGTGTGGCTCGACGTCGACGGCGCCCGGCCCCGGAAGCTGGCCGCGGTGGGCGTGCGCATCGAGCGGGGCAGGACCCTGCACGGGTTCGCCCTCAACGTCGACCCCGACCTCTCGCACTTCGGCCAGATCGTCCCGTGCGGCATCACCGACGCCGGGGTGACCTCGCTCGTCGCCGAGGGCCTCGACGTGGACCTGCAGACGGTGGCCGGTGCAGTGGTCGACGCGTTCGTGGCCCGCTGGTCGCCGTCGTCGGTGGAGCGGTCCGACGTCGTCTGGAAGCTGCTGCCCGAGGACCTCACGCCGTTCTCCCGTGGTGACCGCGAGGGCAACGCCGGGACGTCGGTGCGGCTGCAGGGACGCCTGGCGCAGGCCGGGGTCACCGAGCAGGTGGAGCTCTCGGCCCGCAAGCCCGAGTGGATGCGGGCCCCGGTCCGTCACCACACCGAGGTGCTCGGTCTGCGCTCCACGCTGCGCGAGCTGGACCTCGTGACCGTGTGCGAGGAGGCGGGCTGCCCGAACCTGTCGGAGTGCTGGTCCGAGGGCACCGCCACGTTCATGGTCAACGGCGAGCGCTGTACCCGTGCCTGCGGGTTCTGCCTGGTCGACACCCGCAAGCCCGAGGCCCAGGACGCGGACGAGCCGGCCCGCGTGGCCGAGGCGGTCGTGCGCATGGACCTGGAGCACGCCGTGGTGACCACCGTGGCCCGCGACGACCTGGCCGACGGCGGCGCCGGGCTGGTGGCCGACACGGTCCGGGCGATCCGCGACCGCCGGCCCGGGACCGCGGTCGAGGTACTGATCTCGGACTGCGCCGGCGACGCCGCGTCGCTCCAGCTGATCCTGGACGCCCGCCCAGACGTCGTGAACCACAACATCGAGACGGTGGCCCGCTTGCAGCGGGCCGCCCGCCCGTCGGCCGGGTACGCCCGGTCGCTCACGGTGCTGGCCCGGTCGGCCGCCGCTGGCCTGACCACCAAGTCCGGACTGGTCGTGGGCATGGGGGAGACCAAGGACGAGATCGCCGCCACCCTGGCCGACCTGGCCGCCGTGGGCGTGTCGATCGTGACGGTCGGCCAGTACCTGCGGCCCACCGCGGCGCACCTGCCGGTGGCGAACTGGTGGACGCCCGAGGACTTCGAGGAGTTCGCCCGCATCGGCGAGTCGTTCGGGATCGCCCACGTGGAGTCGAGCCCGTTCACCCGGTCGAGCTACCACGCACGGTCCTCGGCCGAGGCCGCCGCGGCGGCAGTGGCGGGCGACTGATGGGCGTCCTGGCCCGGATCGGCAAGCAGGAGGACGACGCACCGCTCCTGCTCCAGCAGATGGCCCAGGGCGGGCGCTCGCTCCCGTACGCCACCGGCACCGTCCACGTGGAGTCCGACGACGACCCCGGCCGAGCGCTGCACCTGACCTTCGACGAGGGCCGCCTGGTGGGCCGGGTCGTGGACGGGGCGCCGGGGGAGTGGGCCGTGGTCCGGCCGGGACCGGTGGACGCCCCGTTCTCGGGCGAGCTCGTCGATGCAGCGACGCTCGCCAGCTGGTCGGTGCGCACCGGTGACGACCGGCTCGTCCTGCCGCCGCTCGACGACGTGGCCACCGACGCGCTGGCGGGCCTCCGCGAGATCCCCGACGCCGACCTGGCGCTGCGGTTCCGGCTGGTGGGCTCGCCCGCCGGCATGGTCCTGCTCGAGCTCGCCTACCTGGGCGGCCGGCGGGTGCGGGCCCAGGTCGTGGACTCGTTTGCCGAGGACATGGAGCCGGTGCCGTTCGGGTCGGCCGAGGCCACCTGCGACATCACGTGGCGCAACTACCTGCGCCTGCGGGCGGGCGCCCTGGACCCCCTCGAGGCGGGCGCCGAGGGCACCGTCGACGGCCACTGGACCCACTTGCTCCTCCTGCACGGCCTGCTGCAGCAGGCCGACCACGTCGCCGCCTGGTCCTCGTTGCCGCAGGTGCCTGAGGAGCTCGCATGGTTCGGCGAGGTGGCCCCGTGGGTGCCGGACGGGGCCGAGGGCTAGTTTCTCGGCAGTTCGCACGCACAGGACGGAGACGACGATGTACCAGTGGTCCGAGGAGCAGGAGATGGTGCGCACCATGGTGCGCGACTTCATCGACAAGGAGGTCCGCCCGGTCCGTGAGGACCTGGAGTTCGGCGACCTCCCCCCGTACGACCTGCTGCGCAAGATGTTTGCGACGTTCGGCATGTCGGACATGCAGCGCGAGTCGTTCCGCAAGACCATCGAGCGCGAGAAGGCCATCGCCGCGGGCGAAGAGGTTGCCGAGAAGACCCGCGGCCCCCGCGACCCCAACTCGATCGCCTTCACGATGATCCCGATCATCGAGCTGTGCCGGGTGTGCCCGGGCATGGTGACCGCCATGGGCGTTTCGATGGGCCTCACCGCCGCGTCGATCATGTCCAAGGGCACCATCGAGCAGAAGGAGCGTTGGGCGCTCGACCTGCTCACGATGGACAAGGTCGGCGCGTGGGCGATCACCGAGCCCAACTCCGGCTCCGACGCCTTCGGGTCGATGGCCTCGACGGCCCGCCGTGACGGCGACGAGTACGTCCTCAACGGCCAGAAGACCTTCATCACCAACGGCCCGCACGCCGACACCATCGTGTTCATCTGCAAGCTCGACGAGGGCAACCCGCCCGCAGAGCGCACCGTGGTGCAGTTCGTGCTCGACGCCGGCATGCCCGGCCTGGAGCAGACCAAGCCGCTGCGCAAGATGGGCATCCACTCCAGCCCGACCGGCCAGCTGTTCCTCGACGACGTGCGCGTCGGCGCCGACCGCCTGCTCGGCGGCAGCGAGGAGGCCTACAAGGGGTCGGCCGGCAAAGAGGCCTCCAAGGCCACGTTCTCGATGGAGCGCACCGGCGTGGCCGCGATGGCGCTCGGCATCGTCGACCGCTGCCTGGAGCTGTGCCTGGCCTACGCCAACGACCGCGTCCTGTTCGGCCAGCCCATCGGCCAGTTCCAGCTGATCCAGCTGAAGATCGCCAAGATGGAGGTTGCCCGCCTCAACCTGCAGAACATGGTGTTCCGCCACATCGAGATGGGCGCCGCCGGCGAGCCGGTCACCTACGCCGAGGCGTCGGCGACCAAGCTCTACGCAGCGCAGGCCGCCGCCGAGGTGGCCAACGAGGCGGTGCAGCTGTTCGGCGGCAACGGCTACATGGCCGAGTACGAGGTCGAGCAGCTGGCCCGCGACGCCAAGGTCCTGCAGATCTACGCCGGCACCGACGAGATCCAGGTGGTGGCAGTGGCCAAGGCGCTCCTGCGCGACGCCGCATCCGCCGCCAACTGATCTGCCGGTGACCACCGCCCCCGAGTTCGACGAGCTGGTCGAGCGCCTCGCGCGAGAGGCTGACGAGGGGTTCTTCCACACCGCCGCCCAGGTGGCGGTGTTCGTCGACGGCGAGGTCGTCTGCGACGCCGCGGTCGGCCGCACCTACCTGGACGAGCCGTTCACGACGTCGACGCTGTCCGCGCTCTACTGCACGGCCAAGCCGGTGCTCACGGCAGCCGTGCTGCGGCTCGTGGCCGACGACGAGCTCAGCCTGGACGACCGCATCGCCGACGTGGTCGAGGTCGAGCTCCCGGCGTGGATGGGGGAGCGGACGGTCGAGCAGGTGCTGGGCCACACGGCCGGCCTGCACGCGCCGGCCGCCGTGGTGTCGCGCATCCTGCCGGCGTCGGCCAGGTTCGACTGGCTGCGGACGTACGACGCGCCGCCGGGCTGGCGGTTCGGGCTCGACCGCTCGTACTCGGAGTGGGCCGGCTGGTACCTGCTGGGCCTGGCCGTCGAGGGGCTGGCCGAGGAGCCGTTCGACGCCTACGCGGCCCGTGCGGTGGTCGGCCCCTATCTGTCGGCCGGGAAGGACCCGGTCGACCCTGCGGACCTGGTGCTGCGGATCGTCGACGACCCGGCGCAGCTGGCCCGCGTGTCGGCCACCTACGACCTAGCGGGGCTGCGGCCGGTGCCGCTGCTGGCCGAGGTCGGCCCGCGTACCGCAGCGGAGTGGAACCCGGCGTTCGGCGCCTACGGGACCATGCGGGCACTTGCCCAGTTCTACGCCGGACTCCTGGCCGACCTGGACGGCGCCGGGACCGTGCTGCCTCAGGACCTGCTCGCCGAGGCCGTCGAACCCCGGCTGCCGGTCACCGAGGACGTCACGCTTGGCCGCCCCGCCGGGTTCGGGCTGGGGTTCATGACCAACCTCGACTCGCACCACTTCGGCGAGCACCTGGGGCCGCGCTCGTTCGGCCACGCAGGCCAGGGCGGTTCGTGCTTTGGGTTCGCCGACCCGGACCGGGGCGTGGCGGTCGCGCTGCTCTGCAACGCCGGCCTCGACGCCGACACGGCGCTCGGGTTCCGCCGGGCCGCGCTGACCGACGCCGTCCTCCGCGCCGTCGACGCACTCTGAGAGTGCGTAGGGTCGGTCCGCTGTGATCTCGCTCGACATCGCCACGTTCCTGCTGCAGTGGGCCACCGGAGGCCTGCTGTTCCTGTGGGTCACGACGCGCCGTCGCGAGGTCTCGGTCGGCTACGGCTGGCTGCTGCGGGGGACCTACGGGCTCATGGCCGCCGGGGCCGTCGTGGTCGGTCTCCGCTACGACCCGCTCCTGGTGCGCGAGCTCTCGGCCGCCGGGGTGGCGGTGGCGTGCGCCGTGGTGACGTGGAGCTCGTGGCGCCGCCGGGCGGCGGGCGTGGCCAAGCAGCGTGAACGGGTGCAGGTGCGGTCGGCCCGGGTCACCGAGATGACCGGTATCGACCGGGCCGAGCAGAAGTTCGACGACTCCGTCCCCGAGTTCGACCCGCGGCTCGACCTGATCGCGCCGGCGATCGGCCTGGTGGGTCTGCTGGCCGGCGGCATCCACGCCGGGAGCCCCGTGTGGCTGTCGGTGCTGCGGACCCTGGTGGGTGCCGCGTTCCTGGGCTGCGTGTCCGACGCGATGCTGCTCGGCCACTGGTACCTGACCCAGCCCGGCCTGCCTCGCGCCCCGCTGCTCGAGCAGGTGAAGTGGCTGCAGCGGATCTGGCCCGTCGAGGTGCTGGTCCTGTTGATCCCGCCGGGGATGGTCGGCGTGCTGACCGGGAACATCAGCGACCAGTACGGCGGCATGCTCGGTTGGTTCTGGCTGGCCTGCGCCATCACGACCGGAGTGCTGGCCTACGTCACGCGCCTGGCGCTCAAGGAGCGGTACTACTCGGCGGTCATGGCAGCCACGGGCCTGCTGTACCTAGCGATCCTGACGGCGTTCGGCACCGACCTGGTGGCGAGGGCCGTGCTCTCCCAGGCCGGCGCGTAGGCGCACGCTGGCGAACCGGGGACGGAATCGGCTCGCCGGTCGCCTTCTGGAGCCAGATTTCGGGAGGGGGGCTAGGGGGCGGGGGAGAGGAGCTGGGCGACGCCGTCACCGGTGAGCTCGCCGACCACGGTGCTCGGCCCGAGCTGTCGGCCCGCCATCGCCAGGACCAGCGCGGCGGCGGACCCCTCGACGGTGGCGCGGACCTCGCACGGCGCGTCCCGCGGGTCGGTCGGCGCGGTGGGGTCGTGCGTCCAGCCGATGTCGGTGGCATGCAGCCGCAGACCCTGGGTCCGGCGGGCGCCGTCGAGCACCGGTTGCCGGCCCTGTGCCGTGAGGTGGAACCGGGTGTTCTTGCGGGTCCGGCGCTGCAGGTAGACGAGCGTCGTCTCCAGGTGGTCCGCGGGCAGGTGGACGGCCTCGCCGACCGCCACGGACAGGTCCTCGAGGTGCGTCACCAGCTCGGCGAGGATGCCGACGGGCCGGAGCCCGGGGGAGGTGTGCTGCGCCCCGGCGTGCTCGCGGAGCAGCGCCAGGATCTGCGTGTCGGTGCGGCCCGCCACGACCTGGTCGGCGAGTGCGTGGGACGCGGCGTCCAGGTTGGCGCCGGCGGACAGGTAGGCCCGGAGCCCCTGCGACTTGGTGGCGGTGGCCATGGACACCAGGTGGGCGACGACCGCTCGGGCCACCCAGTCCTGGCACGGCGTGGCCGACTCCCACACGGCGGGCGACCAGCGCTCGGCCCAGTCGGCCAGGAGCAGACGGTCGACCTGTACGGCGGGCCAGACCTGGTCCGGCTCGGTCAAGAGTGGCATCGGACGGGCGGCGCGCTCAGCCGACCAGGGCCTCGACGCCCGCCGCGAACACTTCGGTGTGGCGGTCGACGTCGGCGGGGGTGTGGGCCGGGCAGAACAGCGCCATGTTGTGGAACGGCGTCAGCAGCACGCCGCGGTTCAGGCACCACAGGTGCAAGAACGCGTCGAGCTCGTGGTCGACCGCGGCTGCCGCCTGGCCCCCGTTGCGGGGCGGCGGGCAGAACCAGTACTCGGCCCGACAGCCCAGGCGGTGCACGTTCCAGTCGAGCGAATGGGCGTCGATGACGGACTGCACGCCGTCGGCCCAGCGTTCGGCGAGCGGGACCGCCACGGCGAAGTCCTCGGGCCGCAGCGCCGCGTCGAGCGTGGCGTGCACGGCGGCGAGCGCCAGCGCGTTGGCGGTGAGCGTGCCGCCGATGCCGGCCACGTCGGCGTCGTCACCGGTGGCGGCCGCCATGATCGTGTTGGCGACCTCGGTGGTCATGCCGTACGCCGCGGCGGGCATGCCGCCGGCGATGGGCTTGCCGATCACGAACAGGTCCGGCTCGAGGCCCCACTCCTTGGTCGCGCCGCCGGGACCCATGCAGATGGTGTGGGTCTCGTCGATCACCAGGAGCGTGCCGGTCTTGCGGGTGAGGCGCCGGAGCTCCTCGTGGTACCCGGGGTCGGGCGGGACGATGCCGATGTTGGTGAGCGCCGGCTCGGCCAGCACGCAGGCCACGTCGCCGGGCGCGAGGGCGGCCTCGAGCGCCTCGAGGTCGTTGAACTCGACGACCTTCACGTACTCGTTGGGGTCGACGTCCCAGCCGGTGTTGCCGGGGCGGGGCACGGCGGAGCCGTCGGGGCCCAGGATGTTCAGGGCCTCGTCGACGGTGCCGTGGTAGCACCAGTTGAAGACCAGCACCTTCTTGCGGCCGGTGGCGTGGCGGGCCAGCCGCAGCACGAACCGGTTGGCGTCGGTGGCGGTCATGGCGATCTGCCACACCGGCATGCCGAACCGCTCCCGGAGCGCGTCGCCGACCTCGACCGCCTGGACGGACGGGAGCATCGTCGTGATGCCGCGGGGCGCCTGCTCGACCAGCGCCGCGACGGTGGCCGGCAGCGAGTGGCCGGTCATGGCGCCGGTGTCGCCCAGGCACAGGTCGACGTAGGCGTTGCCGTCCACGTCGGTGAAGTGGGCCCCCTCGGCCTCGGCCACAAAGACGGGGTGCGGGCCGGGCCACCGAGTCATCCAGTTCATGGGGACGCCGGCCAGCAGCGAGCGCCGGGCCTCGGTGTGGAGCTCGGCCGACCGGGGCGTGCGCTCGACGAACAGCCGGGTCTCGGCCTCCATGAGGCCGGGCAGGCGGGAGCGGTCGACGGTGGCCATCAGGCGGTCGCCTCGCCCTGCGCCGCCTCCTGCTCTGACCCCTGGGCAGCGGCCTCGGCGGCCCTGCGCAGGGCCTTCTCGTGGCGGGCGATCGCGGTCTCGACCGTGGTGTTGAACGCGGCGCCCTTGGGCCAGCCGGCGTAGTGGCTCAGGAAGATCACGACCTCGCGCAGGTCGTCGGCGGACAGGTCGCCCTTGGCGAGCGCGGACTCGACCTGGATGCCGGCCACCCCGTCGAGGCTCTCGGTGCACATGAGTCCGAGGAGCAGCAGGCGGCGATCCCGCAGCGACAGGCCGGGGCGCTCCCAGATGTCTCCGAACAGGTGCTCGACGGTGTACCCGAAGAAGTCTCCGGGCCCGTCGCCCACCTCGAACGAGTAGACCTCGCCCATCCGGGCCAGGCCGCGGGCGCGTGCGTCGGGGTCGGAGTCCTTGGAGAAGTCGGTCATGGCCCCAGCCTCGCACGGCGGGCGACCCGGCGAGGGAAGTTCCGGTCAGCCCTCGGTGGGCGGAGCCTCGACACCGAGTGCGGCGCCCAGCAGGCCGAGCGCGCGGTCGGCCATGAGCGTCGGCACGCCCAGCTCGTCGCCCGCTGCGATCGCCAGCTCAAGGTCCTTGATGCCCAGCACCTGGGCGTGGGCCAGGTACGGCTTGAGCGGGTCGGCGTCGTCCATCTCGCCGGCGGTGGGCCGGATCAGGATGGCGCCCGGTCCGCCGGTGATGGCGTCGGTCTTCCGGACGATGTCGCCGAGGACCGACGGGTCGACGCCGGCGGCCTCGGCCAGGCGGGCGGCCTCGCCCGCAGCGGCGAAGGCGCAGAAATGGAGCAGGTTGCGGGCCAGCTTGCAGCGGGTCCCGACACCGACCGGGCCGACGTGGGCGACGAGCCCCGCCCAGGGGTCGAACGCCTCCCGGCAGCGGGCGGCGGCCTCGTCGGAGCCGCCGACCATGGCGACGAGCCGACCGGTGGCCGCGCCCATCGACCCGCCCGACACCGGCGCGTCGACCAGGTCCATCCCAGCGGCCTGCAGGGTGACCACGAGCTCCTCGGCGGTGGCGGGGGAGATGGTCGAGTGCACTGCCACGAGCAGGCCGGGGACCGGCGCGGCGAGGACCTGTTCCACGACGTCGCGCACCTGGGCGTCGTCGACGACCATGACGGACAGCACGTCGACGTCTGCCGCGGCCTCGGCCACCGACGACGCCCCGTTGGCGCCCTTGGCGACGAAGTCCTCGACGACCTCGGGCCGGACGTCGAACACGGTCAGCTCGACACCCTCGTCCTCGACCAGGCGGCCCGCCATGGCGGCACCCATCTGACCCAGACCGACAAATCCGACGCGCACTGCCATGACCGTTCCCCTCGGGCCCGGTCGTTCCGGGCCGTCCTGGCCGGTCACGCTACCCGTGGCCGTGACCCGTGGCGTCTGCCGGTCCACGCCGCAGACGCACCGGTACCGTGGAGGTATGGCAGCAGGCACCGCTCCGACCCGAGTCCGGCGCCGCCGGACCCTGGCGGCGCTGGTCGCGCTCGCGGCGGCGGTCGCGCTGGTGGCGAGCTGCATCCCGATGCCGCCCAACAGCTACGTGGCCGGGCAGTTCCCCAACGGCGAGGGCCCGAACGTCGTGCGTGCCGAGACCTTCATGGGTCTGGGCGCGTGGTGGGACGTCTACGACTGGTCGCCCACCTTCACCAGGGGCGCGGCACCGCTGCGCGTGTCCGACGTGGACCGCCTGGCGGCGGCGGGCGTCCAGACGCTCTACATCCAGACCGCGACCTTCCGGAACCCGGCCACGGTCCTCGACGTGACGACCCTCAGGGCGATCATCGCCCGGGCCAGGGCCAAGAAGATCAAGGTCGTCGGTTGGTACCTGCCGCAGTTCCTCGACGTGCAGGCCGACCTCACCCGCATGGTCGCCGCCGTCCGTCTGGGTCTGGACGGGTACGCGATCGACATCGAGTCGACCGACAACCCGAACGTGGCCGCCCGCTCGCAGATGCTGGTCAACGAGATGCGGTTCCTGCGCGGCGCGTTCCCCAACCTGCCGCTCGCCGCGGTGCCGGTCACCCCGGTGGTCTGGGACGAGCTCAACCGTTCGTGGTGGCCGTCGTTCCCCTACAAGGAGCTGGCCCGGTGGTGCGACGTCTGGATGCCCATGGCGTACTGGACCTACCGCGACGCCGGCAGCCCGTGGAGGGACCCCTACCGGTACGTGTCCGAGAGCGTGACCCGGCTGCGGGTCCGCACCGGAGTGAAGTGGCTCCCCGTGCACCCGGTCGGCGGCCTGTCCTCGCTGATGTCGACGGCTGACGCCAACGCCATGCACCGGGCGATGGCCGACACCTACGCGATCGGCGGCAGCCTCTACGACGACGTGTCCACCCCGGCGGGACTATGGCCCTCGCTGCGCCAGTTCCGGCGGACCTGAGCCCGGCCGGCCACGGGCCGGCCGAGGCGTCGCGCCACGCTGCGCTCGACGGGCTGCGGACCGTCGCCGTGGTGCTGGTCGTCCTCTACCACCTCGACGTCCCCGGGCTGCGGGGCGGGTTCGTCGGCGTCGACCTGTTCTTCGTGATCTCGGGGTACCTGATCACGACCCTCCTGCTCCGGGAGGTCGACCGCTCGGGCGGCATCGCGGTCGGCGACTTCCTGCGACGACGGGTCCGGCGGCTGTGGCCGCTCGCCTGGGTCGTGCTGGCCGCCGTGGCGGTGGCCGGCGCGGTGGGGATCTGGGACGCCGGCCAGCGCAAGGCGCTCCCGGTCGAGACCGCGGCGGCGCTCGCGCTCGTCGCCAACTGGCAGCAGGCGCTGAGCGGCGGGTACGTCCGGCAGTTCGTGGCGCCGTCGCCGCTGCGCCACTTCTGGTCGCTGGCGATCGAGGAACAGTTCTACCTGCTGTGGCCGGTCGCGCTGCTGGGGGCCGCGGCCCTCACGAACCGGTTCGCGCCCCGGCGCCGCAGCCTGGTCCCCGGCCTCATGGTCGGTGCGCTCGCCGTGGTGTCGGTGGTCAGCGGGTTCTTCATGGACCCGTCCTGGGCCTACCTGAGCGCCGTCACCCGGATGGTGGCGCTCCTGGCCGGCGCGGCGCTCGCGCTCGCCTGGCGGGCGCACCCGCTCGACGCGCCGACCGGTCCGAAGGTGCGGCCGGTGCTGGCCACGGCCGGCGCCGCCGGTGCGGTGGTCGTGGCGCTGGTCGCCGTGCTGGCCCGGCCCGAGGACACGTGGCTCGGCCACGGCGGGTTCACGGTGATCGCGCTGGCCGGGACCGCCGTCGTGGCGGCCTGCATCGGCGGGGTCGGGCGCGTGGTGCTGGGGTCGACGGTGATGGTCTGGCTCGGTCGTCGCAGCTACGGGATCTACCTGGTGCACTGGCCGCTGGTCGTGGCCCTTGGCCCGGGACGGCCGGTGTGGCTGCGGTGCCTGGTGGTGCTCCCGGTGTCGGTCGGGCTCGCCGCGGTGCTGCACGACTGGGTGGAGGAGCCGGCGCGGCGGCCGTCGCTCCGGCCTGCACTCCTCGGGATCGCGGGCGTCGCCGTGCTGGCGGTCACGGCGTCGGCGCTGTGGGCCGGGGTGCCCCGGACCGCCACCGCCGAGGAGCGGGTGGCCAAGACCCTCGAGCGTCGTGCCGACCCCACCACGACCACGTCGACGGTCCCGACGACGGTGGTCGGCGCAACAGGACCCGGCGCCGCCACCACGGCACCGACCCTGCCGCCCTGTGTCAGCACCGGGCCGGGCACGGGCCGCGACCTGGGCAGCGCCGAGAAGTTCGACGAGCGCACCGTCGCCGAGGTGGGCGACCCGAGCATCCCGACGTGCAGCGGCTCGGTCAAGGTGCTGGTGGTGGGCGACTCCATGGCCCGGGGACTGGCCAACGGCATCTCGGCGCTGGGCTGGCCCTCGATCCAGCTGTGGGACCGGTCCAGGATCGGCTGCTCGTTCGAGGGGCCGGACTGTCCCGACTGGCGCACGCTGTGGGGCGACGCCGTGCGGGTGGTCGACCCGGACGTCGTCGTGCTGCACACCAACGTCCAGCCCGACCTCACCGAGCTGCAGGGGGCGCCGTTCCTCTCGCCGACCGGCGACATGCAGCGCGTCGGCGTCTTCACCGAGGCCTACCGGCTGCTCGGCAGCGGCGGGGCCAAGGTGCTCGTGGCCGCACCGACGCTGCCGCTGCGGCCCAAGGGGCTCTTCTACTGCAAGGGCCGGGCGACCGGCTCGGCCTGCGACCCGAAGTGGGAGGAGGCGTGGACCGCGTCGATGCGTACCGCCGCGCTGGCTACCGGTGCCTCGGTGCTCGACACACCGGGATGGGCCGCGAGCCGGTCGGCCACCTTCCGGAAGGACCGGCCCGACGGTGTGCACTTCGTGGGCCCCGCGCTCAAGTCGCTCGCCAACTGGGTCGGTGTGCAGGTGCTGGGTGCACGACAGTGAGTCGCGCAGAGATGGGACCTGTGGAGAGAACGGACCTGCGTCGGCGCGCGTCCCGACGGGCTGCCGTCGCCCTCGTGCTGGTTGCGCTCGTGCTGCCGGCGCTCTCGGCCTGCCAGTTCGCCAAGGCCGGGGCACGGTGCCAGCTCTCGAAGGGCGAGTGGGCGCTCGACGCGACGCACATCCTCCGCTGCACCAAGGGCCGCTGGGTCCGGGCGGTCCTGACCACCGAGGCTCGCCGGCTGCAGGCTGCCGACGCCCTCAAGGCCGGCCTCCCGGCCGAGGCCCCGCTCGCTGTGCGTGGCGCCACCGTGCAGCTGGACGGCACCGGCCTGCACGAGCGGACCTGGTTGGCGAAGTTCCCGCTGCTTCGCGAGCCGGTCGACGTGTGCGAGGACGTGCTGCTCGGTCTGATCCGTTCCGGCTACTCCCGGGTCGGGGACTGCCGGGAGCCCGCCGTGGCGGACCAGCCGTGGACCGTGGCGTTCGAGCGCGACCACCTGGTCGGCGTGGCCGCGGGGGAGCGCCGGACGCTCCGGGGGACGACCGTGAAGTTGACGGTGGCCTCGTGCGGACCGGGCGCCGACGGTGTGCGCCAGGCGGCGGTGGCCGCAACCCTGCCGCTCTGTCGCCGGCCGGCAGCGAGCGACTCCGCCGTCGCCGACCCCTCGCCGGCCGACCTGCCGCAGACCCTGGCGGTCGAGGGGGCCCTCGGCGTGCCGTCCTCCGCCGACGTGCTCTACGGGACCGACCCGGGCTGCGACGGCCCGGGGTCGGACTCTGCGTGCGGCGGGTCGCAGACCCTTGACGTGTACCCGGCGCTCGGCGGCGCCATCCGGGGCACGTTGGTGTGGGTCCACGGCGGCGGCTTCACGGGCGGCGACAAGCTCGACCGCTTCGGCTGGCAGGCCCTGGCTGCGGCGCAGCTGCGGGGATGGTCGGTGGTGACCGTCAACTACCGGCTCGTCCGCGACGGTTGGCCGACGCTTGCCGGGCAGCTCGACGACGTGGCCGCCGCGGTCGCCCACGTGCGGGCCCACGCCGGCGAGCTGGGCATCGACGTGTCGTCCGTGGTCCTGGGCGGTTTCTCCGCCGGTGGCACGCTGGCAGCCGTCGCTGCGCTCATGGCCCAGGGTCCGCAGCCCACCGGCACGGCGGACCTGGGGCCCGGTGTCGCGGTCGACGGCTGGTTCACGGCGGGGGCGATGGTCGACGCGCTCGCCGGCGAACGCTCGACCGAGGTGCTCACCGCAGCGTTCGGCGGGACGGCCACCTCTGCAGAGCTGCGCGCCGCGTCGCCGCTCGCCTACCTGGACCCCTCGGACCCCCGCGGGTACGTGCTGCACGGCGACCGTGACGGGGCCGTCGAGGTGGCCAACACCGCGCTCCTGGACCTGGTG
>CAJANQ010000132.1 GCA_903941145.1 uncultured Actinomycetes bacterium | reverse complement strand
GCTTGGGTCGGTCCACCGCACGCGGTGCCACCTCCGGGTGACCCCGTCAGCGGTGCGGTACAGCAAGTACGAAGTGCCGCGTCCTACCAAACCGATGCTCGTCGGACTCGACCTCGCCGAAGTAGTCGAACGGGCAGGTCGCCCGGCGTGGGACAGCCCGTGGGCGTCGCCCCGCCAGCGCGCCGGTGTGGGCAGGCCGACCACCGCCGACGACCTCTTCGGCGTCGCCGCGATCGTGTACTCGATGCTGACGGCGGAGCTCCCGCCGGTGCGCGCCAAGGACTGGCCCCAGTTCGTCCGCCCGGACGTCCCGACCGACGTGTGGGACCTGTTGCGTTCCACGATGTTCCCTCGACGCCTCGTCCGGCCCCTGACGGCCCAGCACCTCGTCGACCGGCTTGGCGACATCGAGGAAGAGATGTTCGGGTACCGGACCGGCGGTGACGACTACCGTCCGTCGGCTGCCGGACCGCGCTACATCCAGCCGACGCCGCAGGTCTGGATCGAGCCGGTGAACCAGTCGCCCCAACAGCCACCGGTGGTCCGTCCCGCCGGCGACCCGCCCGGCGGGCCCTACCCAAGGATCGGCTTCCGCTGACCCGTGGGCCAGACTGCGTCCGTGACTCCCTCGACGACTGAACCGGCAACGCAGCCGCTGCCCGCGCTCTTGGCGAGGCGCACCGCGATTGCTGTGGCGGCCACGGTGCTGCTCCTCGTGCCGACCGTGGTGCTGTTCGTCATCACCAAACAGCCGTCGGCGACCTACGCCATGATGGGCACCATCGTCGGGATCTTCGCCGTGATGTTCGGCGGCGTCCGGATCGGCGCCACGACGGCGGTCGTGCTGGCGCTGCTCGCGCCCCTCTCCATCGTCGCCGGGCTGTCGCCGGTCACCGGCGCCGCCCTCATGGCCCTCATGACGCTGACGGTCGGTCGGCTCTCGGTGTTCGGACTCCACCGCTCGTCGATGCTGGTCCCGATCTTCTTGGCCTGGCCGATGCTCTCGCCGGTGCCGTGGTTGCCGGCGAGCGCCGTGGCCAAGGTCGACGCGCTCCTCACCGCGTCCGGCGGTTCGCTGTCGAAGGCGGTCGCCCTCGCCGGGTCGAAGGGCGGTGGGAACCCGGCTGCGTCCAAGGCGGAGCTGGCGGAGGCGCTCACCCGCCAGCGGTTCGACTCCCACTACCTGGGCTGGGTCGCACTCTTCTTCTTCGTCGGTGCGATCGTCCCGGTGCTGCTGGCGCCGCTCCTTCTCCGGAAGGTGCACCTGCCCAGCCCGACCCCTCACACCCGCAGCGAGGCCGTGCCCTACACGATCACGATCACCGTGCTCACTGCGGTCGCGACCTACTACTTCCTCGAGCACCCCAAGCTGGTCTCCGGCTCGTTCTTCATCGCGACGGTGCTCGTGCTCGCCCAGGTCGGCAACGACATCGAGTGGAAGCTCACGGTCGAACGCGTGCTGGGAACGTTGGGGGGAGTCGGCCTCCTCGCCGTGGTGACGTCGCTGGTCGGCACCGCCACCTACACCCTGGTACTCGGCGTCCCCCTGCCCCTGACCCTGTACGGGCTTGGCCTGCTGTTCGGCGTGCTCGCGATCGTCGCCAAGTTCAGCCCCCGGTACTGGATCTACTTCGTGCTGATCACGCCGTGAGCAGCGCTGCTCAACGCCTTTACGACCGCGCAGGCAGGCGGCCTGGGCGAGCAGCGGTTGGTCGACAACCTGGTCGGCGCCGCGCTCGTGG
>CAJANQ010000131.1 GCA_903941145.1 uncultured Actinomycetes bacterium | reverse complement strand
GCCTAAAGGCGGAACTCCGAACCCCGCCCGCCACTGCCCAAGGCCGTTGGGAGTCCCGGCTTTAGCCGGTTCTGGGCCCCGGTGCTAATGGGACGTCCGCCTGGAACCGGGGAGCGCCCGGACACAAAACGAGCTTGAACGGCCGGCGAAATGACCTAATCTAGGGATGCAACCAAAGAAAGGATTCGCTTATGCCTGCAAATCGCTTGAAGAACTTCCTCAACCAGGAAGGAGTGAAATACGTTGCCATCAGTCATTCCCCGGCCTATACGGCCCAGGAGATCGCCGCCTCGGCCCACGTGCGTGGCCAGGACCTAGCCAAGACGGTCATGGTGTGGCTGGACAGCCAGATTTCGGCGGGGGGGGCGAGGGGGGGCGGGGGGCTACCAGTTGCGGAGGTCGACGGGCCAGGACTCCACCACCTGGTCGCCGTCGACGACGTGGAGCCACTCGTGCAGCGCGACGGTCGGGTCGACGTGTGCCGGCAGGAACCGCACCTTGCTGCCGACCGGCGGGAGCGAGCCGTCCTCGCCGGGCATGAACGTCGTGTGCTCGTCGGAGCAGAAGAAGACCTTGTAGCCGGGCAGGGTCGGGTTGCCGTGGTCCATGCCGAACGACTTGAGCCCGGCGTCGGCGACGGCCCATCCCTTCGGCGATCGGGACACCACGGTCGACAGGACGGTGAGCGCCTGCCGGAACGGGAGTCCGAGCTGCGCGTAGTGGGTGTCCATCAGCAGGTAGGAGCCGGCCTGGACCTCGTCCGCCCAGTCGTGCAGGTCATAGGTGCCGGTGCCCCCGGCGGAGGAGAGACCGCCTCCCACGTCGGTGTGCGCGGCCTGGAGCAGCACCATCGACCCAGCGACTCCGTCGGCACGGGCGGCCCGGTCAGGGTTGCCGACGAGGTGGCCCTCGTAGCCCATGACACCGCGGACAGTGAGACCGGCACTGCGGGCCAGGTCGGCGAGCGGGCCAGCCTGATCGGGCGGGCAGCCGCACCGGGGAAGGCCGACGTCGACGTCGACCAGCACCTCGGCGTGCGCGGCTGCAGCGACGTCGACCGTCTCGGGCGAGTCGACCGCGACCGTGATCCGCGCAGCGCCGCTGCTGACCAGCGCAGCGAGGCGGGTGGCGTCGAGCGTCTCGTTCGCGAGCAGCAGGTCGTCGCCGAGGCCGGCGCGGGCCATGCCCTCCATCTCCTTGAGGGTGGCGCAGCAGAACGAGCGGTGTCCGCCTCGGTCGGCGACGTACCGGGCGAGTGCGGTCGACTTGAACGCCTTCACGTGTGGCCGAAGGGAGGCCCCGGGCCGGGCCGCCGCCATGACGTCGATGTTGTGGTCGAGCGCGGCGGCTTCGACCAGGAGCGCCGGGGTGGGAAGGTCCTCGATCCGCACGGCGCGACGGTAGTGCTCAGGCCGAAATCTTCGCGACTGCCCACCCGGGATGTAGGTGGACAGCCAGATTTCGGAAGGAGAGGGGGCGACAGGGGTGTGCGGGCGAGAAGGGTGTGGAGGGGCAGCGGTGGCCGGTCAGGCGGGCTGGCAGGTGGGGCAGAAGCCGATCGGGCGTCCGCCAAGGTCCAGCGTCCGGAGCTGGTCGCCGCACCGTCGGCAGAACTCCTGGTGGTACACGTAGAGCCGGTCGGCGTTGGTCATCCGTGACCGGGGCCGGCCGACCTCGGCAGGGTCGGTCGTGATGATCCGCCCGAGCCGCATGCCGATCCGCAGGAGTCGCACCGTCTCGGCCCAGACCTGGTCGAACTCGTCGTCGGTCAGTGACCTTGACGGCCGCGCCGGGTGGATTCCGCAGAGGAACAGGATCTCGGCCCGGTAGACGTTGCCGATCCCGGCCACGACGGACTGGTCGAGCAGGACGGCGCCGACGGCCCGGTCGGTACGTGCGAACTTGGCCCGGGCCGAGCCGACGTCGGGGCGGTGGCGGAGCGGATCGGCGCCGAGCTTGGCGGTGATCAGGTCCTGCTCGGAGGGGTCGACCAGCTCGCAGCGGGTCGGGCCGGACAGGTCCCAGGTCGCGCCAGGGCCCTCGAGCCGCAGACGGATCTCACCGACGACCGGGGGAGCGGGTGCCCCACGGTCACGGAACTTGCCGATCAGGCCAAGGTGCACGTGCAGCACCTGGTCGGTGCCGAAGTCGCAGAAGAGGTACTTGCCCCATGCCTCGGCCTTCACGAGCGGCCGTCCGTCGAGGGCAGCCGCCCCGCTGTCGAAACGGCCCTGTGGCGACCAGGCCACGACCGGCGCGTCGCCCAACGTTGCGTTCAGGTCACGGGCGAGCCGGTGGATGGTGTGGCCCTCTGGCATGGTCGGCAGTCTGCCGCGGCACCAGGTCCCCGCCGAACCGGCCGCCGCGCCTGCGAATTCGTCGCGATCACCCACGGTAGATGTGGGTGGATGGCCAGATTTCGGGAAGTGGGGACGGAATCGGGCTGCGGGTCGCTACGAGGACCCAGATTTCGGGAGGGAGGGGGGCAGGGGGCAGGGGAGGGGGTAGGAGCGGCGGGTCAGGTGAAGACGACGGTGCGGTTGCCCCAGGGGAGCACACGGTGCTCGAGGTGGGCCCTGAGCGCCCGCGCGAGCACGACGACCTCCAGGT
>CAJANQ010000130.1 GCA_903941145.1 uncultured Actinomycetes bacterium | reverse complement strand
GTGGCCATGCACATGTCCGGCGACCCCCGGACCATGCAGGCCGACCCCCGGTACGACGACGTGGTGGACCAAGTGCGCCGGTTCCTCGGCGCACGGGCGGCGCAGGCCCGTGCTGCGGGGGTGGAGCAGGTGTGGGTGGACCCGGGGATCGGCTTTGGCAAGACCACCGCGCACAACCTCGAGCTGCTGGCCCGGCTGGGCGAGCTGGTCGCTGACGGCACCCCGGTGCTGGTCGGGACGAGCAGGAAGCGGTTCACCGGCGAGCTCCTCGCCCGGTCCGACGCCGGCGCCCTCCGGCCGGTTCCCGAGAGTGGTGGGGTTGGCACGCAGAGTGGGATTGAGCCGGTTCCACCACAAGATCGCCTTGTCGGTTCGCTCACCACGGCGGTGTGGGCCATGATCCACGGAGCCCGGATCGTCCGGGTGCACGACGTACAGGACACTGTGCGTGCCGTCCGGGCCCTGCCCTGACGGGATCCCCCTCGGGCAGGAGGTAGGAGATGGCGAAGGGCAAGTGGGCGCAGGGCATCAAGCCGCGCCACTTCGTCTGGGTCATCCAGGACCAGCTTGCGATCTGCGAGCGGCCCGGTGGGTTCGGCGCCAACCACCGCAAGGTGCGTCGCCAGGAAGAGATCATCTGGATCCGTGAGCAGGGCTTCGACCTCGTCGTGTCCGTGGCCCCCGGACCGTTGAACCTCCACAACTACGACGAGCTGGGCGTCACCTGGGCGCACTGGCCGTTCCCGCACCACGACCATCTGCCCCGGTTCCTCGAGGAGCGTTACACCGAGCTGCGGAACCACCTGGCGGCGGGTCGCAAGCTCATCCTCCACGGCGAGGAGATCAACGAGCGCATGATCGGGTTCCTGGCCGGCTACCTCGTGTGGACGGACATGGTGTCCGAGCCCCCGCGGGCCATCGCCGTGGTCGAGCAGATCACCGGCCGTCAGGTCGGCGCAGAAGGGCGCGTCATCGTGGGCGACGCCGTGCGGCTCGTCGAGGCGCGCTGAACCCCGGCGCCACGGGAGGTCGACCATGACGGACGTCATCGAGCTGCGAGCACTTCGGCTGGTCGCCATTGTCGGCGTGCTGCCCGAGGAGCGCGAGCGGGCCCAGCCCCTGGAGCTCGACCTGGACCTGTCCGTCGATCTGTCGGACGCCGGGATCACCGACGACCTCGCCGACACCGTCGACTACGGCGCGGTGTGCGCGACGGTCGAGTCGGTCGTCGTGGCTGCGCAGCCGCTCCTCCTGGAGGCCCTTGCGGAGCGGGTGGCCGCCGAGGTGCTCAGCCTGGACAGTCGCATCGGGGCGGTCACCGTCGCCGTCCGCAAGCTGCGTCCTCCCGTCCCGCAGGACCTGGCGTCCTCGGGCGTGCGAGTGACGCGGATCCGGTGAGGGTCTTCCTGTCGCTCGGGTCCAACCTGGGCGACCGCATGGAGCATCTCCGACAGGGCGTCGAGTCGCTCCCCGGGCTGGTGGCGGTCTCGCCCGTCTACGAGACGGCGCCGGTGGGCGGCCCGGACCAGGGCGCCTTCCTCAACATCGTCGCCGAGCTCGACGTCGACCTGGACCCCTACGAGCTGCTCGGCCTGTGCCACCGGATCGAGTCGGCCGCGCAGCGGGTCCGGGACGTGCGCTGGGGCCCGCGCACCCTGGACGTGGACATCATCTGGATGGACGGTGTCGAGATGGACACCGAACGGCTGACCGTCCCGCACCTGCGCTGGCGGGAGCGACGGTTCGTCCTGGCACCGATGCGTGACCTGGCTCCCGATCTGGTGAGTACCCAGGACGTCGAGCAGGCCGAGGGCACCGTCCGGGTGGTCTCGGACTGGTGAACGCCGGCCTTGACGCCGCGCCGTCGGTCCGGGTCGTCGGGCCCGGCCGGGCCGGCACGTCGCTGGCCCACGCGCTGCGCCACGTCGGCTGGCAGGTCGACCTGCTCGAGCGGGACGCCCAGGTCGCAGACGCTGCGGTCGGCGTCGACCTGCTGCTGTTCTGCGTCCCCGACACCTCGGTGGCGGCGGTCGCCGCGCAAGTACGTCCGGTGCCCTCGACCGTCGTCGCGCACGTCGCCGGTGCGCTCGGGCTCGACGTGCTCGCCGACCACGAGCGTCCTGCAGCGCTCCACCCGCTCGTGTCCATGCCCAACGCGCAGGTCGGTGCCGAACGCCTGGTCGGCGCGTGGTTCGCGACGGCGGGCGACACGTTCGTGCACCGGGTCGTCACGGCGCTCGGCGGGCGGGGCGTCGACGTGGCCGATGCGGACCGCGTCGAGTACCACGCCGCCGCCGCAATCGCGTCCAACCACCTGGTGGCGCTGCTCGGTCAGGTACAGCGGGTCGCCGACCAGGTCGGTGTGCCCCTCGAGGCCTACCTGGACCTGGTGCGCGGCGGTGTGGAGTCGGTGGCAGCGATGGGCCCGGCTGCCGCACTGACCGGACCGGTGGCCCGTGGCGACGTCGACATGGTGCGCCGGCACCTGGCCGCGCTCCCAGAGGTCGAGCGACCTGCGTACCGGGCGCTGGCGCTCGAGGCGGCGCTGCTGGTCGGACGCGAGCAGGAGTTCGCGTTCCTCCGGGACTCGCAGACCTAGGTGCGGGCGCGCTGGACCGGAGCCTGACTGGGGGGTACAGGACGGTCCCGGACGGGAACCTGGTCCCCGGGCGCGCTGGGGGCGACCCGGGAACCAGAGGTTCCCGCACAACTCCACCGGAACCGGCAGAGCGGGCGGACCCGACTTCCGCCGTGAGGCCGGGTCCGTAACGTCAGGGTGCAGCCGCGGCCCCGAAAGGGGAATGGGCAGAAGTTCCTGCGTAGGCTCTGCGCCCTGTGGGGCACCGACCATGATCACGGCGACGACCGTCGCGGAGCTGCGCGAGGTGCTGTCGGCCGAACGCCGTGCGGGTGGCACCGTGGGTTTCGCCCCGACGATGGGCTACCTGCACCCCGGGCATGCCTCGTTGGTGGAGCGCGCCGCAGCTGAGTGCGACACCGTCGTGTCGAGCGTGTTCGTGAACCCGCTGCAGTTCGCGGCGGGGGAGGACCTCGACTCGTACCCTCGCGACCCCGAGGGTGACGCACGGACCCTCGAGGCGGCCGGCTGCGACGTCATGTTCCTGCCCTCGGTCGACGAGATGTACCCCGGCGGCAAGGCCGGGATGCTGACGACCGTGTCGGTGGCCGAGCTGTCCAGCCGGTGGGAGGGTGCGGCGCGGCCCACCCACTTCGCCGGCGTGTGCACCGTCGTGGCCAAGCTGTTCCACATGGTCGGTGAGTGCCGCGCCTACTTCGGTGAGAAGGACTGGCAGCAGGTGGCCGTGGTCACCCGGATGGTCGTGGACCTGTCCATCCCCGTCACCGTCGTGGGCTGCC
>CAJANQ010000129.1 GCA_903941145.1 uncultured Actinomycetes bacterium | reverse complement strand
CTGGTAGCGGTCGCCGTTGCGGACGGCCACGCCGACGTCGCCGTTGAACACCGAGTTCAGGTAGTCGTTGGCCGTGACCATGACCGGACGGCCCGTGTACCAGTCGTCGTAGCGCTTGAGGTCCTTGTTCCGGAGTTGCTCCTCGACCCGACGGTTCCAGCCGTCGACGCCCTCCCGACCACGACGCAGCGCGGACAGCACCTTGAGCTCGACCATCTGCTGGAGCACGGCGGCCACGGCGTCGGACTGGGCGGTGCCCGTCAGGTCGACCGCGGCCTTGGCGGCCGTGACGATCTGCACCGCACGCTCCTGGACCTTTGCGTCGACCTTGGCCCGACCGGGGCCGTCGGGAAGCTCCCATGACAGGTCGGGGAACTGCCCGGTGTCGGTGAGGACCTCGATGGCCGAGTCACCGTCGCAGGCACGGACGGCGTCGGCGAGCGCCTTAATGCCGGAACCTTTGCCGAAGCGCCGGGGCACCGACAGTCGACGCACGCTCGGTGCAATTGCGGCGGGAGGCGCCGGCTCCTCGCCCCCGGCACCGGCGACACCGACGACGTCGCCGAGCACCGTGCCGGCCTCGACGCTGGCCAGCTGGTACGGGTCGCCGACCAGCACGACCTTGGCGTCGGGCCGGACCGCGGCGAGCAGGTGCGCCATGAGCGAGAGCGACACCATCGAGACCTCGTCGACCACGACGACGTCGTGCGGGAGCGGGCTCTCGGGCCCGTGCCGGAACCCGGCGTCGCGACCACGGCCGAGGAGCCGGTGGATCGTGGTGGCCTCGAGGCCTGCGAGCCGCTCGCGGACGCTGTCGGTGACCGGGAGCGCGGTGCCGCCTTCGGCAGGCGCTAGGGCCTGGCGAACGGCCTCGGTCATCCGGGCCGACGCCTTCCCGGTCGGAGCAGCGAGCGCGATCTGCAGGTCGGCACCGGACTCTTCGAGGCCGGTCATCACGGCGGCCAGCAGTCGGGCGACGGTGTAGGTCTTGCCGGTGCCCGGGCCACCGGCCACGACCACGAAGTTGAAGCGGGCGGCGGCGAGCGCAGCGTCGCGCTGGGACGGGTCGGCGTCGTTGAACAGCTCCGTGATCTTCTGCTCGGTGGCGGCCACGGCTGACGGGCTCCAGAGGCCCGGTGCGTCACCCACCTCGGACCGGTGGCGCATGTCCCCGGCCACATACCGCTCGAGCGCCCAGAACCGGGCCAGGTAGATGCGGCCGTTGTCGACCACGAACGGCACCAGACGCCCGTCGGGACGGGGACCGTCACCGGCCTGCCGGACGAGCGGCGAGTCCAGTACGGCCGTCATCCATGCGATGGGCTCGGGCCACTCGAGCGCGCCGAGCAGTACCGCCTGCGGGTCCAGCTCGGCGTCGTCCTGTTCGGTCGACGGCTCGGCGGTGTCGGTGTCGTCGGTCTGGACCTCGGGCGCGGACTCCCCCGCACCCACGACCACCTGGCGCACGGTCGACAGGTCGATGCACACGTGGCCGTGCGACGGGGCGCGCACGGCGAGCGCCGCGGCGAGCAGCACCTCATGACGAGACTCCCCTCCGGCGCGTGCGAACGCGGCGACGGAGTGCACGTCGGTCGGGCCCAGCACCCCGGCCTCGACGAACGGGGTC
Organism: uncultured Actinomycetes bacterium; assembly: GCA_903941145.1. GTDB lineage: Bacteria > Actinomycetota > Acidimicrobiia > Acidimicrobiales > Microtrichaceae > CAJANQ01. Next base: position 528 of record CAJANQ010000129.1, on the reverse strand, counting down.
AGGCTCTGGACCACCCCGGGGACGACGAACCCTCCCTTCATGCGGCCACCTCCGCTCCGGCGAGCAGCCCGCTGAGTGCCTCGACCAGTCCGGCCGGCGGCTGCCACGCGAACACCCCGGACGGGGTGCCGTCGGCGGTGGTCGGGGTGTCGGGGCCGACCATGCCGCGGACGAACAGGTAACCGACCGGGCCCAGGTGGACCGCAGGGTCGTAGGTGTCGCCAAGCCGCCAGCGGAGGTACCGGTGCAGGGCGACGTTGTAGAGCAGCGCCTGCAGGACGTAGTTGGAGTGGCACATGGCCTCGGGCAGGACGTCCGGGTGGTAGTCGGCGAGGGTGGCCTCGGCGCCCCGGCTAGTGAGGCGGTTCGTCTTGTAGTCGACGACGGAGTACCGGGGCCCGGCGGGGCCGTCGAACCTGAGCGTCAGGTCGATGCTGCCGTTCATGTAGCCGGTCAGGTCCACGTGCGAGAGGCCGAGCGCGAGCCGCTCAGCCCAATCCTTGAGGGTGCCCGGCTCGAGGTGGTCGG